>JBHEMB010000432.1:0-3808 GCA_046262855.1 Mycobacteriales bacterium
ATCTCCCAGAGCGGCCGGTTGCGGTCGAGCGGCCGGCTCTGCAGGCGCGCCACGAGATCCTTCAGCTGCTCTCGGGTGCCCGGCTTCGGCAGCGCAGACCGCCGTACGTGGTAGCTGACGTCGAAGTCCTCGTCATCGACCCACACCGGGTTCGCCAGCCGCCCCGGGACGCTCTTCACCCTCTGCCGGTAGCGCGGGACCAGGCCGATCCGCGCCGTGATGAGCTCGACCAGACGGTCGTAGTCGAAGCCGGTCGCCGGTGGCTCCAGCACGCAGACCCCGCCGACGTGCATCGGGGTCGTGGCCGTCTCCAGGTAGAGGAAGGAGACGTCCAGCGCGCTGAGTCTGTCCGTCACGCTCGACAGCGAAGCACAGTGGGGGTCGCCGACGGCGCGGTTGTCGCGGTCGCGACCGGGCCGCGTCGCGCCGCCGCCGCTTCCGCTGGGGTGGCGACCCGGGTGAAGCTGCTGCCCAAGATCACCTGCACCGACCCGCGACGCGCCTTCGGAGCCGGTACGACGGTCGAGCCGGGCACCCAGAGGCTGACCGTCCGGGCCTGCAGCGAGGCCCCTGGCCCGTAGACGATCTGCGACGGACCGGCGACCGCCGTACGCGCGTTCGCCTGGCCGGTGACCTGGAAGCCCTGCGTCGCCAGCGCGTCCGCGACGTGCTTGGCGAGCAGGCTGCGGTCGGTGCCGTTCAGGACGGAGAGCACGACCGCCGTCGTAGGCGGCAGGGCGACCCGGGGCGCCACGGCGGCGGGCGTGGGAGTTGCCGTGGGTGTCGGCTCGCAGGTCGGCGACGTGCTCACGGTGGCGGTCGTGGCGGCGTCGTCCTTGCGGAGGTACCAGGCGCCGGCGGCACCGAGGCCGATCAGCAGGAGCAGCGCGAGGACCCGGCGGCCGCGGCGCCGACGCCGGCGCCCGTAGCTCCCGCCGTACCGGCGATGCCGGGCCGGAACCAGGTCGCCGCCAGGGATCCTCACCCGGGAGAGCCTAAAGGGGGGTGGTCCGGCGGCCGGGAGGGGCTGTGACAGTCTGCCTGCAAGACGCAACCCCGGCGAAAGGCAGCACCCGTGGACTTCGAGCCGTCGGCCAAGGCGAAGGACTACCTCCAGCGCCTGCAGGCGTTCATGGACGAGAAGGTCTTTCCTGCTGAGGAGGTCTACGAGGACTACCGGCGGGCCGCCGGTCCCGACGACCACACGCTGCCGCCGGTGGTCGAGGACCTGAAGAAGGAAGCGCGGTCCCGCGGCCTGTGGAACCTCTTCCTGCCCGACGTCTCCGGGCTGTCGAACCTCGACTACGCCTCACTGGCCGAGGTGACCGGCTGGTCCGCGCACCTCGCCCCCGAGGCGATCAACTGCGACGCCCCCAACACCGGCAACATGGAAGTGCTGCACATGTTCGGCACCGCCGAGCAGAAGGCGAACTGGCTGCAGCCGCTGCTCGACGGCGAGATCCGCAGTGCCTTCGGCATGACCGAGCCCGACGTCGCCTCCTCCGACGCCACCAACATCTCGACCCGGATCGTGCGTGACGGCGACGACTACGTCATCAACGGGCGCAAGTGGTGGACCACCGGCATCAACGACCCGCGCTGCAAGATCATGATCGTGATGGGCAAGACCGACCTCGACGAGACGGTGCACCGCCAGCAGTCGATGGTGCTGGTCCCCCGCGACACCCCCGGCGTGGAGATCGTCCGGGCACTGCCGGTGTTCGGCTACCACGACCAGCACGGGCACGGCGAGGTCCGCTTCACCGACGTCCGCGTCCCGGCGTCCAACCTGATCGGCAACGAGGGCGACGGCTTCATGATCGCCCAGGCCCGGCTCGGCCCCGGCCGGATCCACCACTGCATGCGCTCCATCGGCGCGGCCGAACGCGCCCTGAAGCTGATGTGCGAGCGGGCCGCGTCACGGGTGGCCTTCGGCAAGGAACTCGCTCAGCAAGGCGTCGTCCAGCAGCAGATCGCCGAGTCCCGGATGGAGATCGAGCAGGCCCGGCTGCTCACCCTCAAGACCGCCTGGCTCATCGACAAGGTCGGCGCCCGAGGCGCCCGCACCGAGATCGCCGCCATCAAGGTGATCGCCCCCCGCATCGCCCTCAACGTCATCGACCGCGCCATCCAGGTCCACGGCGGCGGCGGCGTCAGCGACGACTTCCCCCTCGCCCGCATGTACGCCAACATGCGCACCCTCCGGATCGCCGACGGCCCCGACGAGGTACACGTCCGCACCGTCGCCCGCCAAGAACTCGGCAAATACCTCCCACGCCCCTGACCCCACCCCCCTCCGGGCGTGAATGGATACCGCGCTGCTGATTTTCGCCGAAAACGCCATCTCCGTATCCATTCATGCACGGGGGGTGGCGGGTTGGGGTCAGGTGGCGAGGACCTTGATGCCGAAGCCGAGAAGGACGACGCCGGTCACCCGCTCGAGGCGGCGGCGCCACACCTCACGCCGCAGCACGGCGGCGGCCCGCGCCGCCGCCAGGGCGACCGCGGACAGCCACGCGAGGCCCATCGCGGCGTGGATACCGGCCAGCAGCAGCGACATGCCCAGGACCGGCTGCCCCGGCCGGATGAACGTCGGGAGCAGGGTCGCGTAGAAGACGCCGATCTTCGGGTTCAGCAGGTTGGTGACGAGTCCGTCGCGAAAAGCCCTGCGTGGTACGTCGGAGACGACCGATGCGGGTCGGGCGCGCAGCGCGGAGATGCCGAGCCAGAGCAGGTACCCGGCGCCGCCGTAGCGCAGCACGTCGAACGCCAGCGGGGACGCGGCGACCAGCGCCGAGACACCCAGTGCGCTCAGCGTCGCCCACGTCATCGTCCCGGTGCAGATGCCGAGGGTGCAGCGGACCGCCGAGCGGGTTCCGTCGCGCAGGGCGGTGCGGAGCACGAGCGCCGTGTCCGCTCCCGGCGTGAGGGTCAGCAGCAGCGCCACGACGCACCAGGCGAGGATCACCGGATGGCCTCGTCGATCTCGCCCTCGACCAGGCCGTAGACGGCCGTGTCACAACGGCTTCCGCGCAGCGGGTACGACGATCGCAACATGCCCTCGTAGACGAACCCGAGCCGGCGGGCGAGCGCAGCCGACCGGGCGTTGCGCGGGTCGCAGTGCCATTGCACGCGTTCGACGTCCCAGGCCCGGGCGAGCCGCAGGCCCTCGACGCAGGCGGCCCGGACGGCACCGGTCCCTTCGGCCGCGGCAACGGCCCAGCAGCCGAGCTCGACCACCGCGGTGACGGGGTCGTGGTGGAACAGCACGATGCCCCCGACGAGCTCGCCGTCAGCCCAGATGCCGGCGATGACCCGTCGGCCGTCGTTCTGGTCGAGGTAGGGCTGGATGAAGCCGAGCGCCCCTTCCGCGGTGGCCGTCCGCTCGGGCCAGGCGAGGAACTGCGACAGCCGCGCCAGGTCGGAGGCGACGTGGGCGGCGAACCTGGCGGCGTCGGTCTCGGTCAGGTCCCGGAGGCGGACGTCGCCGGGCAGCCGGGTGCTGAGGGGCACGTCGAGATGGGGCACCAGGGGACAATAAGGTGCCGACCCATGGATCTGTTCGACCTTTCCGGCAAGAGCGCGCTCGTCACCGGCGGCACCCGCGGCATCGGCCTGATGATCGCGCGCGGCCTGCTCGACGCCGGCGCATCCGTCGTCATCAGCTCCCGCGGCGAGGAGGCGTGCGAGCGGGCGGTCACCGAGCTGTCGTCGCACGGCAGCGTGTCCGCCGTACCCGCTGACCTGCAGACCGAGCAGGAGTGCATCCGCCTCGCCGCGGCTGTCGACGAGCTCGACGTCCTCGTCA
>JBHEMB010000433.1:0-32919 GCA_046262855.1 Mycobacteriales bacterium
TGCGAACGCCGGCTGATCCGGCTGGCAGACTGCGAGGGTGAGCCTGCAGCCGGTCGCCGGCGGACCCGACGCGGTCCTCGAGGCGTTCACCGACTGGGTGCCGGTCACGCTGTACCCGGCGCAGGAAGAGGCGCTGCTCGAGCTGCTCGCCGGCAACCACGTCGTGCTGGCGACTCCGACTGGCAGCGGCAAGTCGCTGGTCGCCCTCGGCGCGCACCTCGCGGCCTGGTCGGAGGGGCTGCAGTCGGTCTACACCGCGCCGATCAAGGCGCTCGTCAGCGAGAAGTTCTTCGCGCTCTGCGACGTCTTCGGCGCCGAGAACGTCGGCATGGCCACCGGCGACGCGGCGGTCAACACCGACGCCCCGATCGTCTGCTGCACAGCCGAGGTGCTCGCCAACCGCGCTCTGCGGCACGGCGCCGAGACCGGCGTCGGGCTGGTCGTCATGGACGAGTTCCACTACTACGGGGACCCCGAGCGCGGCTGGGCCTGGCAGGTACCCCTGCTCGAGATGACCGGCACCCAGTTCCTGCTCATGTCCGCGACCCTGGGCGACACCAGTGCCATCCGCGAGGACCTGACCCGAAGGACCCGCCGCGAGACGACGGAGGTGGCCCACGCGGAGCGCCCCATCCCGCTGAGCTTCGAGTGGTCTCTCGACCCGCTGCACGAGAAGCTCGAGGAGCTGCTGCAGACCCACCAGGCACCGATCTACGTCGTACACGCCACCCAGGAGTCAGCCGTCGAGCGGGCGCAGGCCCTGATGTCGGTGAACGTGTGCACCCGCGACGAGAAGGACCAGATCGCCTCGCTGATAGGGAGTTTCCGGTTCACGACCCGCTTCGGCCAGACGCTGTCCCGACTCGTTCGGCACGGCATCGGGGTGCACCACGCCGGCATGCTCCCGAAGTACCGCCGGCTGGTGGAGACCCTCGCGCAGGCGGGCCTGCTCAAGGTGGTCTGCGGCACCGACACCCTCGGCGTCGGCATCAACGTGCCGATCCGGACGGTGCTGTTCACCACCCTGGCCAAGTACGACGGGACGCGCACCCGGCACCTCAAGGCGCGCGAGTTCCACCAGATCGCCGGCCGCGCCGGACGGGCCGGCTTCGACACCGCAGGTCTCGTCGTGGTGCAGGCCCCCGACCACGTCATCGAGAACACCCGGGCCCTCGCGAAGTTCGGTGACGACGAGCGCAAGCGGCGGTCCTACAAGCGGAAGTCGCCCCCGGAGGGCTTCGTCAGCTGGGACGAGAAGACCTTCGAGCGGCTGGTCCACGCCCAGCCCGAGACGCTGACGAGCCACTTCAAGGTCAGCGCCGCGATGCTGCTGAACGTCGCCGCCCGCGGTCAGCTGTTCAGTGACATGTGGCGGTTGCTCAACGACAACCACGAGCCCCGCAAGCGGCAGCTGCAACTCATCAGGGAGGACATACGGCTGTACCGCGCCCTGGAGGCCGGTGGCGTCCTGGAGCGGGTCGACCGCCAGGTGCGACTGACGGTCGACCTGCCCGAGAACTTCGCCCTCGACCAGCCCCTGGCGCTGTTCGCGCTGGCCGCCCTGGACCTCCTCGATCCCGAGCTGCCGTCGTACCCGCTCGATGTGGTCTCCGTCGTGGAAGCCACCCTCGAGGATCCCCGGCAGGTGCTCTCCGCGCAGCGCAAGAAGGCACGTGGCGAGGCCGTCGGGCAGATGAAGGCCGACGGCATCGAGTACGAGGAGCGGATGGAGCTCCTCGAGGAGGTCAGCTACCCCCGGCCGCTCGCGGAGCTGCTCACGGGCGCCTACGAGATCTACCGGCGGTCGCACCCGTGGGTCCTCGACCACGAGCTCAAGCCGAAGGCGGTCGCGCGCGACCTGTGGGAACGCGCGATGACGTTCAACGAGTACGTCGCGTTCTACGGGCTGCAGCGCTCCGAGGGCCTGGTCCTGCGGTCGCTGGCCGATGCGTACAAGACGCTGCGCAGGTCGGTGCCGCCGGCGGCCATGACGGAGGAGCTCGACGAGCTCGTGCACTGGCTCGGCGAGCTCGTGAGGCAGGTCGACTCCTCGCTGCTCGACGAGTGGACGGCGCTGACGAGCGGTACGGCCGTGCCTGAGGAGCCGCCCGCGGTGACTCGCTCCGATCGGGCCTTCCGGGTCCTGGTCCGCAACGCCATGTGGCGCCGTGTGCACGCCGTCGCCTATGACCGCGCCGACCTGCTCAAGGAGCTGGACCCCGAGCTGGACTGGGATACTGCGTTGGACGGCTACTACGCCGACCACTCCCGGGTGGAGCTGGACGCTGCGGCGCGCGGACCGGCGTTCTTCCGGCTGACGGGCGACACCGTCGTGCAGGTGCTGGTCGACGAGAACGGCGACCACGACTGGGCGCTGACGGGAACTGTCGACCGCGAGGCCAGCGACGCCGCGGGCGAGGCCGTGGTGAGGGTCACATCCCTGGCTCCGCTCGGACCCGGTTGGATGGGGTCGTGAGCGACACCCCGCTGTACCAGCAGACGCTCAGCGATCTGCTGCAGGCCGGGCGGTCGGGTGTCGAGCGGGCCCAGGCCAAGGCGGCCGAGAAGCAGTTCCGAGCCGAGCATGCCGTCCCTCAGGATCGGGTCCGCAGCGACTCGCTCGCTGGTCCTGCCGAACCGGAGGTCGAGCCCGAGGTGCCGCCGGTGCCCTCAATGTCGGAGCTGATGACGCCGACACCAGGGGTGACGCGCTTCCTCGATGCCCTGCTGGGACCCTCGGACGCGTGAGCAACGCGGCGCAGCGGATCGGCGAGGCGGACCGCGCCGCGCGTGCGGTGTCCGTGGTGCGTCGGCTCCGGCGCGCGCTGCCGGGTGACCCCGGCTTCGGCGACCCGCTGTCCGCGGCCGGCCGCGACTCGGCCGGTACGGTGGCGCGCATCGCGGACCGGCTCTTCGACGAGCAGCCCCGGGCCTCACGCGAGGTCGGGCTCGGCGTGCTGCAGGTCTGGCAGGCGTTCGCCGAGCGGTCAGGACGAGGGGTCGGCGACGCCGAGGTGACGATCCTGTTCACCGACCTGGTCGGGTTCTCCTCGTGGGCCCTGAAGGCCGGCGACGACGCCGCTCTCACGCTGCTGCGAGCCGTCGCCAAGGCGCTGGAGCCGCCCGTCCTGCAGCACCGCGGCAAGGTCGTGAAGCGGCTCGGCGACGGCCTGATGGCGACCTTTCCCGCGTCGCAGCTCGGCTTTGACGCGGTGCAGGAGGCCCGGGTCAGGCTGGCCGACGTGGAGGTCGCGGGCCACCGCCCGGTGCTGCGGGCCGCGCTGCACACCGGTCGCCCGAGGCTGATGGGCGGCGACTACCTCGGGGTGGACGTCAACATCGCGGCTCGGCTGTGCGAGAAGGCGGGTTCCGACGAGGTGCTGGCCAGCGACACCGCCTTGGCGGGTCTTGACCCGGAGCTCGTGCAGAGCCGCCGGAAGAAGACCTTCGCCTGGACGTCGGTGAAGGGCGTCCCGTCGGACCTCGTCGTCTACGCCGTCACCCCGCGCTGACCGCCGTACCCCCCTCCTTGCGTCCGCTCGCGAGGGTCGAGCGGACGCAAGGGAGGAGGGCTACTTCGCGGCGTCGACGAACTTCGTGGTGAACGTCTTCGACAGGTCGATGCTGGACTCCTTGCCCTGCACCGCGGGGTTGAAGGTGCCGAGCACCTTCAGCACGGTGGCGGGGCCGTCGGCCGGCATCACGCCGTCAGCGGTGAACATCGGCTTGGTGTCACCGACCGCCTTCGCGTAGAGCGCCGGGTCGTCGCCCTTGAAGTCGGCCGGCATCTTCGCGGCGATGTCCGCAGCGGAGTGGGTGCTCATCCAGCCGAGCGTCTTGACGAAGGCGTTCGCGAGCTTCTGGACGGTGGCGCTGTTCTTGCTGACCCAGCCGCAGTCCATGTAGAGCGAGCTCGAGGGGTAGGCGCCGCCGAGGGCGGCCTCGCTGCCGGCTTCGGTGCGCATGTCGACGAGCACCTTCGCGGCCCCACTCGACACGAGCTTCGCGACGGTCGGGTCAGTGGTCATGCCGGCGTCGATGGCCCCCTGGTCGAGGGCGGAGATGAACGTCGTACCCGCTCCGGCCTTGACCGTCGTGTAGTCGGAGTCCTTGACGCCGTTGCGCACCGCCAGGGCACGCGTCAGGAAGTCGGTCGAGGAGCCGGGGCTCGTGACGCCGAGCTTCTTGCCCTTCATGTCGGCGAAGCCCTTGAGAGTCGCCGCCTTCTTGGTCGACACGACCTCGACCTCTCCCGGGGCCTTCGACATCTGCACGACGCTGGTGAGGCACTTGCCCTGCGGCTGAAGGGCAATGGTGTGGTCGTAGAAGCCGACGACGCCCTGGACCTGACCGGCCAGCAGCACGTTCTCGGCCTGGGCGCCGGCGGGCTCGGAAAGCAGCTGCACGTCGACACCGGCGTCCTTGAAGTAGCCGAGCTGCTCGGTGAGCTTGGCCGGCAGGTAGATCACCTTGTCGATGCCGCCGACCATGATCTTGACGCTGGGGGTGCCGCCCGAGGCCGAGCTGGCCTGCGAGTTCTGGCAGCCGGTGAGGGCGGCCGCTGCGGCCACGAGGGCAGCAGCGGTGGGCAGGATGCGGGACGTGCGCATGGCAGGGTTCCTTTGGTTGGTCATGCCGAGAGCTCGGCGTGGGAGGACTGCGGACGCCAGGAGAGGAGGCGCCGCTCGAGGCGGGTGAGGGCGAGCTCGGCGACAAGGGCGATGACCGTCGTGATGATCATTCCCGCGTAGATGCCGGCGGCGTTGAACGTGCCCTGGGCGTTGTTGATGAGCAGACCGAGGCCCCGGTCCGCGCCGGTGAACTCGCCCACGATGGCTCCGATGAGGGCGAAGCCGAAGGCCGTGTGCAGGCTGGCGAGGATCCAGGAGGTCGCGCTCGGGAGCACGATGCTGGTCAGCACCTGACGGCGGCTGGCGCCGAGGATGCGGGCGTTGTCGACAAGCGTCTTGTCGACCTCGCGGGCGCCCTGGAAGGCGTTGAAGAACACGGCGAAGAAGACGAGTACGACGGCAGTGGCGACCTTCGACGACATGCCGAGGCCGAACCAGATGACGAACAGCGACGCGAGCACGATGCGCGGGATCGCGTTGGCTGCCTTGATGAAGGGCGCGCAGACCTCGGCGGTGAACCGGCTGCGGCCGAGCAGGATGCCGAGGACGATCCCGAGCAGTGAGCCGAGGAAGAACCCGGCCACCGCCTCCTGCAGGGTGACCGAGATCTGCTCCCAGATCGAGCCCTGCGAGGTCCCGTCGGTGAACCAGGTGACGAGCTGACGCCAGATGGCGCTCGGCTTCGAGTAGAAGAACGGGTCGATCCAGTGGCTGGCGGCCAGCTCCCAGCTGCCGAGCCAGAACACGACGAGCGCGACCCGGACGGCGAGCACCTTGCTCCGGCGGCGCGACCGCCGCATCGGGACCGGCGTGGCCACGGGGGTGCTGGCCAGCGGCAGCGTGGTGGTTGTCATGGTGGTCTCCTCGCGGGTCGGGGTCAGCAGGTCAGGCGACACGGGCACCTCGCGTCCTGGTCAGCTCGACCTCGTCGCGCAGGGAGTTCCAGATCCGCCGGTAGAGGTCGGTGAAGGCCGGCGTCAGGCGGATCTCTTCGACGCTGCGCGGCCGCGGCAGGTCCACGGCGACGACGTCCTTGACGGTTGCGGGCCCGGCGGTCATGACGACGACGGTGTCGGCGAGGGCGATCGCCTCGGTGAGGTCGTGGGTCACGAAGACGACGGCGGCGCCGCTGCCGGCCCACAGGTCGAGCAGCATGTCCTGCACGTACTCGCGGGTCTGCACGTCGAGCGCCCCGAAGGGCTCGTCCATGAGCAGCACCTGCGGCTCGTTGATGAGCGTCTGGGCCAGGGCGACGCGCTTGCGCATGCCGCCGGACAGCTGGTGGGGGTGGTAGCCCTCGAAGCCGGTGAGGCCGACCTTCGCGACCCACTCCCGGGCCTTGTCGCGGGCCTCGGCCTTGTCGACGCCGCGGTAGCGCGGGCCGGCAGCGACGTTGTCGAGCACGGTCCGCCACGGGAGCACCGCGTCGGTCTGGAACATGTAGCCCAGGCCGTCAGGGATGCCGGCGACCGGCTTGCCGTGGACGGTGACCGCACCCGTGGTGGCCGGGTGCAGGCCGGAGATCAGCGAGAGGGTCGTGGACTTGCCGCAGCCGGTCGGGCCGACCACGGAGACGAACTCCCCGGGCCGGACGACGAGGTCGACGTCGGAGATGGCGGTGTAGCTGCCGGTGCTGGTGACGAAGGTCTTGCTCGCGCCGACCAGCTCGATCGCGGGTGCTTGAGCAGTGGAGGTCATGGCGGAGCAACGTAGGTGTGACGTGCGCCACCGGGAACCCTTGTGGCGCTTGTGTGAACAGCCCGCGTAGTGAGCGTTTCGCTCTTTCTGCTCAGGAGGGCTCCGCGGGCGCTGGCGGGCCTACCGTGCGGGGCGTGAGACGAAGGCTGAAGGTCACCACGCAGGCGCTGCTGCTGATGGTCGTCGTCCTGGTGCTCGTGCTCGGTGCGGGTTTCGCGTGCGTCGCGTGGCTGCTGAGCTCGGAGCTGGACACCCAGTACGAGCAACGCGCCCTCGGCATCGCCCGCAGCGTGGCGGCAGATCCGGCGTACGCGCACGACATCGTCGCCGCACCACCCTCGGTGGAGGGCGACGCGCAGCAGCGGGCCGAGCAGGTGCGCCGTCGTACTGGCGCCTTGTTCGTCGTCGTCACCGACAACCGCGGCATCCGGTACTCGCACCCGAACCGGTCTCTCGTAGGGCAGCGGGTGAGCACCGACCCGTCGGAGGCACTGGCGGGCCGGGAGGTCGTGGCGCTGCAGCGCGGCACCCTCGGGCTGTCGGCCCGCGGCAAGGTGCCGTTGCGGGACAGCTCAGGCGCGATCGTCGGCGAGGCGAGCGTCGGCATCGACGCGCGCGCGATCCACCAGCGGCTGATGCAGCTGCTGCGCGGCGCCGCCGCGTTCGGGGTGCTCGCGCTGCTGGCCGGTGGCGCGGGGGCGGTGTGGCTGGCCCGTCGCCTGAAGCGGCAGACCCTCGGCCTCGAGCCCACCGAGCTGAGCGAGCTGGTCAGGGAGCACGAGGCGGTGCTGCACGGCGTCCAGGACGGCGTCGTCTCCGTGGACCGCAACGGCCGGGTGGGCATGGCGAACGGGTCGGCGCGGGAGCTGCTCGGCCCGGGTCTGCTTCCCGGGGCAGCGGCTGCCGACGTACTGCCGGCTCGGCTGGCGGACCTCGTGCGGCAGCGTTCGGAGACGACGGAGGACCTGGTGCTCGCGGGGGAGCGCGCGCTCGCCGTGACCTTGCGGGTCGTGGAGCGCGACGGCCGCGACCTCGGAGCGGTGCTGACCTTGCGCGACCGCACCCACCTGGAGGATCTGGGCCGCGAGCTCGACACGGTGCGCGCGCTCTTCGACGCGCTGCGGGCCCAGTCGCACGAGTACACGAACCGGCTGCACACCCTCGCCGGCCTGTTGCAGCTCGGGCACGTGGCGGAGGCGCAGGACTACCTGCAGGAGCTCAGCGACGACCCGGTGGCGGACGGCGGCCGGCTGCGGGACCCGTACGTGCGTGGGCTGCTCGCGGCCAAGGCAGCGGCTGCGTCCGAGCGCGGCGTGCAGCTCCGGCTGACGGAGGGCAGCGAGCTCGGCGCGGCGCTCACGGCTCCGCTCGACACGGTCACGATCCTCGGCAACCTCGTCGACAACGCGGTCCGGGCCGCGGCGGCCGGTAGCCGGCGGCCGGCCTGGGTCGACGTCGCCCTGGCACTGGACGGCGACACCCTCAACATGGCGGTCTCGGACAGCGGCGACGGAGTGGGTGAGGGGTCGGCCGAGCGGGTCTTCGAGGACGGCTGGACGACGGCGGCGGAGGACGGCCGGCCGCACGGGCTCGGCCTCGCGCTGGCCAGGCTCGCGGCCCGCCGGCACGGCGGCGAGGTGCGGCTCGTGGCCGCGTCCGGTCCCGACCACGGGGCGGTCTTCGCCGCCGAGCTCCGGCACGCGGTCGGGCTGGTGGGTGCCCCGTGATGCGGGTGCTCGTCGTCGACGACGACTTCCGGGTGGCCGAGCTGCACGCCCAGTTCGTCCGCGCCGTCCAGGGCTTCGAGGTCGTGGGCGTCGCTCACACGGCAGCCGCCGCGCGGTCGGCCGCCGAGGAGCTGAAGCCCGACCTCGTGCTGCTCGACATGTACCTACCGGACGGCCTCGGCAGCGACCTGGTGCCTGAGCTCGGCTGCGACGTCATGATGATCACGGCAGCGTCCGACGCGGCATCGGTCCGGTCGGCCCTCGGCCGCGGAGCGGTGAACTACCTCGTCAAGCCGTTCACCCGCAACGACCTCGCGGACCGGCTGCGGGCGTATGCCAAGTTCCGCGAGACCGTGGCGGGGGAGCGCTCACTGGCGCAGGTGGACATCGACCGCGCCGTCAGGGTGCTGCGCGAGGGCGACACCGTCGGTGGTGCCGTCCGCAAGGGGCGGTCGCCGCAGACCGCCGCCCTCGTGGTCGACCTGCTGCGCGCGGCGGCGGAGGCTCTCACCGCGCAGGACGTCGCGACCGCCCTCGGGATCTCGCGGCCGACGGCGCAGCGCTACCTCGCCGACCTCTCCGACGACGGCCGCGTCACGGTGTCCCTGAGGTACGGCACGACCGGCCGCCCCGAGCACCGCTACACCTGGACGACTCGCTAGCGAGCCGAGGTGTGCGGGCCGGAGCGGGCGCCGGAGGTCAGCTGAAGAGGCCGGCCAGCGACATGATCTCGTCCTGCGTCGACTGCGGGACGATGTAGCCGGCCTCGGCCGTGATCTCGTCGTAGTGCGCGGCGATGTCCTCGGCCGTCACGGTGGCGCCGGCGCCGGCGAACCAGCCCGGGGCGAGACCCGTGAACACCTTGGCGTAGCGGCCACCCGCGGCGGAGAACGCGCCGTGCGTGGTGGTGTTCGCCTCGCTGCACAGGTACGTCACCATGGGCGTGATCGACTCGGCCGTCAGGACCTTGCCGAAGTCGCCGAGCAGCTCCTCGGTCATCCGGGTGAACGCGACCGGCATGATGACGTTCGAGAGGATCCCGGCACGGGCGCCCTCGACGGCGAGCACGTTCGACAGCCCGATCAGCCCGGCCTTCGCGGCGCCGTAGTTGGTCTGGCCGAAGTTGCCGAAGGTGGCGTTGGACGCGGTGAAGACGAACCGGCCGTAGTTGTTCTCCTTCATCACCGCGAACGCGGGCCGGGAGACGTAGAACGCGCCCTTGAGGTGCACGTCGATGACGGCGTCGAGGTCGCTCCACTCCATCTTGAGGAAGCTCTTGTCGCGCAGGATGCCGGCGTTGTTGACGACGACGTCGACCTTGCCGAACGCGTCGACGGCCGTCTTGACGATCGCCTCGCCGCCCTCGGGGGTGGACACCGAGTCGTACGACGGGACGGCCTCGCCTCCCGCGGCCTTGATCTCGTCGACGACCTTCTGCGCGGCGGTGTGCTCGCCGCCGGTGCCGTCGACGCTGCCGCCGAGGTCGTTCACGACGACCTGGGCACCGCGGCGCGCGAGGTCGAGCGCGTAGGTGCGGCCGATGCCGCCGCCGGCGCCGGTCACGATCGCGACGCGGCCGTCGAAGCTGATGTCAGACACAGGGAGAGCCTTTCGAGATGGGGCTTGTCGGCGACCATCCTCCCGTACCGCCTAGCGTGCCCCTCATGGCGGTCCACGTGACAGATGACGGCCCGGTCCGGACGGTGGTCCTGGACCGCCCCGAGGTGCGCGGCGCGGTCGACGGCGAGCACGCGGCGCTGCTGCGCGAGGCCTTCGAGGAGCTCGACAGCCGAGCGGACCTCAGCGTGGGAATCCTCACGGGGAGCGGCGGGCACTTCTGCGCAGGGGCCGACCTGAAAGCCGTGAGCACCGGCGCGATGCCGGTGTTCACCCCCGGCGAGGGCCCCGGCCCGATGGGCCCGACCCGGCTGAGGCTGTCCAAGCCTGTGGTCGCCGCGGTCGAGGGGCACGCCGTCGCCGGGGGGCTCGAGCTCGCGGTCTGGTGCGACCTGCGGGTGGCCAGTGCGACGGCCGTCTTCGGCGTGTACTGCCGTCGCTGGGGCGTCCCGCTCATCGACGGGGGCACGATCCGGCTCGCGCGCCTCGTCGGCCACGGCCGCGCCATGGAGCTGGTCGTCACCGGCCGTGGCGTCGGCGCTGACGAGGCGCTCCAGATCGGCCTCGCCAACCGCGTCACGCCTGCCGGAGAGGCCTTGGCGACGGCGCAGGAGTGGGCCCAGGAGATCGCCGCTCTCCCGCAGCTGTGCCTGCGGCACGACCGGCTCAGCCTGCTCGAGCAGTGGGGCCTCGACGAGGACGCCGCCATCGCCAACGAGTGGCAGCACGGCATGGCCAGCCTGGCGGAGGGTCTTGGCGGCGCGCAGCGGTTCGTGGCGGGCGAGGGCCGGCACGGCTCGTAGGATCACCGGATGGCCACCTACGACTTCCGCTGCCGCACCTGCGACACCGCGTTCGAGGTGCAGCGCAGCATCACGGACGTGAGCAGCCCCTCCTGCCCGCAAGGCCACGCCGAGACCAGCCGGGTCTTCACACCCGTCGCGGTCGGAGGTACGGCGGCAGCTCCCGCGGCGCAGGGTGGCTGCTGCGGCGGCGGTTGCTGCGGCTGATGCGCCGGCTGCTGGCCGTCCTGGCCGTGACGGTCCCGGTCCTGCTGACCGCCGCGCCCGCGCAGGCGTCGTACCCGAAGGTCCTCGACCACATGGGCTCGGCCACCCACGTCGCGATCGTCACTGCCCCGAGCTGGCGGAGCACCCGTGGCGGGATGACGCTGTGGCAGAAGGCCAGCACGGGCTGGCACTCGGTGCGCAACGGGATCCCCGTGTGGGTCGGCAGGAACGGCTTCCAGTACGCCGACCGCCGGCACGAGGGCGACAGCACCACGCCGGCGGGCAAGTTCCCGATGCGCTTCGCGTTCGGCAGCAGAAGCAATCCCGGCGTACGCCTGGGATGGACCCAGCTGCACTCCGACTCGTGCTGGTCGGGGGAGCGCGCGGACTACAACACCTACGTACGCCGGACCTGCACGTCGCGCGACGAGAACCTCTGGGCGTCGCGGGCCGTGGCGTACCGCTACGCGGCCGTGGTCGGCTTCAACGACCGGCCCGCCGTGTGGGGCAGGGGCTCCGGGATCTTCCTGCACGAGTCGCTGGGCATGCCGACGCACGGCTGCGTCTCGATGTCGCAGACGAACCTGCTCTGGACACTGCGCTGGATGACAGCCGGGTCCTGGATCGTGATGGGCCCGCAGGCATACGTGAACGCGCTCTGAGAACATCCGCGTTCACAGGGACGGCGAGTGAGGGGCGGCGCGTGAGGGACGGTGACGGCTGGACCCAGTGCGCGCACGGGCACCGGCACTGGGGCGTGTACGGCGCAGCGGGACTGCTCGTGGTCGCGCCTGGGCCGACGGTCCTGCTGCAGCACCGGGCGTTCTGGAGCCATCACGGCGACACCTGGGGCGTGCCCGGCGGCGCCCGCGGGTCCACCGAAACGGCCGTCGAGACGGCCCTACGGGAGGCGTTCGAGGAGACCGGGCTGAGCAACGAAGGGGTCGAGGTCGTCGACGAGCTCCTCGACGACCATGGCGGCTGGAGCTACACGACGGTGCTGGCCCGAGCGGTGGCCGAGCTGCCGGTGCACTCCCTCGACAACGAGAGCACCGACGTGCGCTGGGTGACGCTCCCCGATGTCGACCAGCTGCCCCTGCACCCCGGGTTCGCCGGCACCTGGCCGGTGCTGCGGCTGCGGCTCAGCTGACCGCTGGTCGCGGGCGGAACTGACCTCCCACGGACCGCCGCCGGCATCAGGCACAATCTCCCGCACACTTCAGGGGAGGGGAACCCACACCATGGCGGGTCGTGCACGCCTGCTCGCAGGTCTCGCGGTCGTGGTCGCCGGCGGTCTCGCGGCGGGCGCGGCCTACGCGCTCGACCATGCCACCGATGACGGCACTGCGACAGCAGCCGCGTCAGCGACGCCCTCACCGACACCACTCGCGACGCCCAGCGAGAGCGCCGGCCCGCTGCCCTCGGCAGCGCCCTCCCCGACTGCCACGGCCACACCCACGGCCACACCCACGGCGCGGCCCACGCCGTCGGCCAGCGCGACCAGGGCCGCCACCCCGAAGCCGACCGCCCCGGTCCGGCACTACGCCTATCCCGCGCCGACGAGGACGTACGAGGGCCTGTCGCTGAGCGCCAAGATGGACCCACACAGCGGCTCCGTCGGGGAGACCTTCGACCTGGAGGGGGACGCGACGGACGGTGACGGGACGATCTTCGTGGCCGGCATCGACTGGGGCGACGGCACGGTGGACAAGGGTGAGGCGTCGCCTGCCCAGTGCCCCGCGTACCCGTCGCCGACCGCGAACCCCGGCCCCTACCAGCCGGCATCGGACCACCGCACCTTCACCCGCTCGCACGTCTACCGCGCCGCGGGCGACTACCGGGTCGTGGTCACCGTGCGTTCGGTGAACGCAGACTGCCGGCCGCACGGCCCGAAGCCGGAGACGGCCTCCGTCACCTTCGAAGGCCCGAACGCCATCCACGTGAGCTGACCCTGTTGACGGTCCCGGCGGTCCCGGGAACCGCGACTACGGTGAGGTCCGTGCGCGCCACGGAGCTCCTCGACGTCGCCCTCGAGGCCGTCCCGGGCGCGCAGGCCCGCGAGGGACAGCACGTCATGGCCCAGGCGGTGGAGGCCGCCCTCGCGCGCGGCGAGCACCTGCTCGTGCAGGCCGGTACCGGCACCGGCAAGTCGCTGGGCTACCTCGTCCCGGCGCTGGCCAGCGGCAAGCGCGTCGTGGTCGCCACGGCGACGAAGGCACTGCAGGCGCAGCTGGTCGACAAGGACCTGCCGCGGCTCGCGGATGCGCTGGAGAAGGTGCTGGGTCGCCGTCCGACCTACGCCCTGGCGAAGGGGCGCAGCAACTACGCGTGCCTGCAGCAGGTCCACCAGGGTCCTGGAGCGCGCGAGCCCGACGAGCAGGACACCCTGTGGGAAGGGCCCACGTCGATGCTGGGGCAGCAGGTGGTGAAGCTCCGGGAGTGGGCCGCCCAAGCGGTGACCGGCGACCGCGACGAGGTGCCGTTCCCGGTGAACGACCGGGCCTGGCGGCAGATCTCGGTGACAGCTCGGGAGTGCCTCGGCGGCAAATGCCCCGACCGCGTCGACTGCTTCGCCGAGCGGGCCCGGGAGCAGGCCAAGGAAGCCGACGTCGTGGTGGCCAACCACGCGCTGCTCGCCGTGGCCACGTTCAGCGGCGTACCGGTGCTGCCCGAGCACGACGCGGTGGTGCTCGACGAGGCGCACGAGTTCGTCAACAGCGCGACCGACGCCCTGACGGCGGAGGTGAGCGGCAGCGCGGCGCGCCGGGCCTCGGCCGCCGCGAAGAGCTACCTCCAGGAGACGACCCAGGAGCGGCTCGACGACGCGGCCAAGGTGCTGGAGGGGGTGCTGCTCGGGACCCTGCCCGGCTGGATCCCTGCGCTGCCCGCTCACCTCGTGGACGCTCTCGGTGTCGTGGAGTCGGTGTTCGGGCTCGCGGCCAACGAGGTCGGCTCCGCCAAGGAGGAGGACGAGTTGGCGCAGGCCCGTCGCGACCAGGTGCGCCTCGGCCTTGCCGAGGTGGCCGGCGCCGCGGGGGAGATCCGCGAGCCGGCCGTCCGGTCCGCGGTCTATGCCACCACGGACCGGGTGCTCCGCGCCTCTCCGCTGTGGGTCGGCGGTGCGGTCGCGGACAGGCTCTTCGGGGAGTCCGTCGTGATCGCGACGTCCGCCACGCTGACGGTCGGCGGCTCGTTCGGCCACACCGCCCGTGAGCTGGGGCTGAAGCAGTCCGAGGGCGCGGCGTACGGCGCGACCGAGCGGGGGAGCTGGCGCTGGCTCGACGTCGGCAGCCCGTTCGACTACGCGCAGCAGGGCCAGCTCTACATCGCCCGCGACCTCCCTGACCCGGGCAAGCAGTCGGTGGCCTGGCAGAACGCCGTCGACGAGCTGTGCGCGCAGCTCGTCCAGGCCGCCGGGGGCAGGACCCTCGCGCTGTTCTCCAGCACGGCTGCCGCCGCCCGGGCCGCCGCTGCCGTGCGCGACAAGACCGACGTCCCGGTCCTGCTCCAGGGCGAGGACACCCCCGGCGCACTGAGCCACCGGTTCGCCGCCGACGCGCGGACCTGCCTGTTCGGGACCCGCTCGTTCTGGCAGGGCGTCGACGTCCCGGGGTCTGCCTGCCAGCTCGTCATCCTCGACCGGATCCCGTTCCCGCACGTCGACGACCCGCTCATGAAGGCCCGCCTGGCCGATGCGGGGGAGCGCGGGTTCATGGACGTGACCCTGCCGCCGGCGGCCGTGCTGCTGGCCCAGGGCGCGGGCCGGCTCATCCGGTCGACCACCGACCGGGGGGTAGTGGTCGTGCTCGACCCGCGGCTCGCCACGGCCCGCTATGGCGAGGTGCTGCTGCGCACACTCCCGGGCTTCTACCCGGCCAGGAGCCTCGAGGGGGTCCTCGCCTCGCTGAAGGCGATCGACGCCTCGGCGGAGCCGGTCCGCGAGGTCGGGCCGCCGCCTGCGGAGCGCCGCCGCCGTGCGATGTAGCTGCGGGACCGGGTTGCCGTACGCGGGGTGCTGCGGGCCCTTCCACGACGGGGCACCGGCCCCGACGGCGGAGCAGCTCATGCGGTCCCGGTACACCGCCTTCGCCCGCGGCCTCCCGTCGTACCTGCTGGAGACCTGGCACCCGTCGACCCGGCCGCGCACTCTCGTCCTGGATCCCGCGCAGGAGTGGCTCGGGCTGCAGGTGCTCGAGGCGCGCGGCGGGTTCCTCGACACCGAGGGCGTGGTGGAGTTCCGCGCCACCTGGCGGCAGCGCGGGGGGACGGAGGTGCTGCACGAGCGCAGCCGCTTCGTGCGCGAGGACGGCCGCTGGCTCTACGTCAGTGCGCTCGTCCGCAGCTGACCAGCAGCCCGCGACGCCCGCTCAACGCACGGACGCCCACGGCGCAGTGTCCAGGTGCTCATCGGCCGGGCCGCCGGGCACGCAGTCACCCGACCGGTAGTCATCGGGCATCCGCGGGTAGACGGTGAGCCAGTAGTCGCGGGCGAGCTCGAGGGCCTGTGCGGGGCTGGCTCCGAGCAGCTGGGCGGTCGTCACGTCGCGCTGCACCGCCGCGCACTCTGCTTCGGCCTCGTTCGTGAGGCCGCGCATGTGCATCGCCTCGTGCGTCAGCACGTGAACGGCGATCACCCGATCGAGCGACAGGGACCGGTGACCGCTGTAGTACTTCCGGAGCTCCCCGCACGGGTCGCGCTTGATGACGGTCCGTGCTTCGGGCCGGCCGGCGGCGTCGTACTTCACGTAGCCGAGCTCGCTGCCCAGGTCTGCCAGCGCCTGCCCCACCGACTGGCAGCGCACCGCGACCGGGTGCCCGACGAGCACGGATGCCACCCCGGACAGCCGCTTCTCCTCGGCGCGCCTCCGCACGCCGGGTACGGCGGCTGCGACCGCCACGATCGCCAGCAGCGACACCGACCAGGTCGGGAAGCCGCGTGGCCGGCCGAGGGCGTCTCGCTGCCGCATCAGCCAGCGCCCGGACAGCGCGAGGCCACTGGTCAGCGCGGCGGCGCTGACCATCCCGGTCAGAGAGATCACACCGGGGAGATCGGACGCTGAAGGGCCCACCTGAAAGGATGCCCGCCGTGGACGACCTGCTGGTGACCCGCTCCGACGGCGTCGCGACGATCACCTTCAACCGCCCGGAGAAGCACAACGCGATCAGCCTCGCGATGTGGGAGGAGTTCGGGCGGCTGATGCCGTTGCTCGCGGCCGACGACACCGTCGACGCGATCCTGTTCCGCGGTCCGGCGGGTGGACCGTTCAGCGCCGGTGCCGACATCAGCGAGTTCCAGACGCTGCGCAAGACCCCGGAGCAGGCTGAGCGGTACGGCGAGGCGGTGACCGGCGGCGAGCGGGCCGTGCTCGCGTGCCCCAAGCCGACGGTGGCGATGGTGGAGGGGTTCGCGATCGGCGGCGGGTCGCAGGTGGCGCTGGCCTGCGACCTGCGGCTGTGCGCGCCGGGCAGCCGGTTCGGGATCACGCCGGCCAAGCTGGGGATCGTCTACGCCCTCCAGTCGACCGCGCGGCTCGTGGACGTCGTCGGCCCCGCCTGGGCCTCGTGGATCCTCATGACCGGCGATCTCGTCGACGCGCAGACGGCGCTGCGGATCGGGCTCGTGCACGAGGTCTGCGACGACGTCGAGACACGCACCCACGAGCTGCTCCGGACCCTCACCAGCCGGGCGCAGGTCTCGCAGCTCGGCGCGAAGGCGCTGATCGCGCGCGTGAGCGCCGGCGACCGGGACGAAGACGACTCGGTGCGCCACCACTACGACGCGTCCCTGCACGGCCCCGAGTACGCCGAGGGCGTGGCCGCCTTCCTCGAGAAGCGGCAGCCTGACTTCAGGGGCGCGCGGTCGGCGCCCGCGGGCTGAGCCGCACGAGGTAGCAGCCGCTCGCCCCTGTCGATCGGGTCGGGGCGCACACCGCCCGCTGACGGCAACCGCGCGACGTCACGTGGACAAGCTGCCGCGGCGAGAGCACCATCGAGGCATCGAGGGGAGGTGCCGGGGTGGGCAGGTTTCTTGCGGTCGGGGGGCTGGTGGCGGCCATGCTGACCGGGACCGCGGCCCCGGCGGGTGCGACGTTGACCAGCAACACGTTCTCGCCGTCGGGCGGTCTCACGGCGAAGGGGCGGGTGGCCACCGTCTCGGTGCTGCTGGGCTGCACCGCCCCCGGCAGCGTCCGCTTCACCGTGACGCTGACGCAGGGCGCAAGCAGCGGTGTCGGGCACGGCGGCGGCAAGTGCACGGGGCAGACCGAAACGTTCACGGTGCGGGTTCCGGCTGACGGGGCGGGCGCGTTCACTGCTGGTCCCGCGCAGGTGTGTGGGCATGCGGTGAACCAGGAACCCGGCGGCACCCAGGACACCCGGGACTGGTGCCGCAGCGGCGGCATCACGCTGCACGCCTCATAGGGCGCCCGAACACGTCCGTACCGAAGCTGACCCAAGAGAGGTGCGGTTCTTGGACCGGCGCAGCCGCGCCCGGTTCACGAGAATCAAGAGAAGAGGGCGTGTGGCGGCAGGGGCGCGACCGGCGGGTTCGCGTCCCAGCAGGCAGCAGCGGTACGGCGGAAGGCCGCGCCGTCCTCGACCCGCGCCCGGCCGAAGCTGCGCGCCGTGACACGACGCAGCTCGTCGAGGTCGAACGAGACGGCGGAGCCGGCGAGCACGACGTTCCCGAACCGCCTCCCGCGGAGCACCCCCGGGTCGGCCAGCACCACGACGTGAGGGAAGACCTCGAGCAGCGTCGCGGCCTGCGCACGGGCGAAGGCCAGGACACCGGTGTCGGCCACGTTCACGGCGTACCCGCCGGTGTCCTTGAGCACGGCACGCACCTCGCGGACGAACTCCACCGTGGCAAAGGCGCCTGGCACCCGGGCGCCGACGAACACGTCCGTCACGACCAGATCGCTGGTGCCCTTGGCGAGGTGCTGCAGGGCTTCGCGCCCGTCCCCGACGCGGAGCCGGAACCCGGTGGTGCCGAGCTGCGCGCGCACCAGCTCGACGAGCAGGTCGTCGGCCTCCACCACGACCTGCGTAGACCCGGGCCGGGTCGCGGCGACGTACCGCGGCAACGTGCAGGCGCCACCGCCCAGGTGCACGACGGCCAGCGGCGCGCCGGGCGTCCCGGTGGCGTCGACGACGTCGGCGAGCAACCGGACGTACTCGAACTCCAGGTGCTCAGGATCGTCGAGGTCGACGTAGGACTGCGGCGTGCCGTCGACCATGAGCTGCCAGCCGCGCGGCCGGTCGAGGTCGCGGGCGAGCTCGGCCGTGCCGAAGCGGACGGGCCATGAACCACCGGTCGGTTCCTGTCGGCGCGGCACCCCGCCATTGTCAGGCCTAGCTGATCTCGCCGCCCTGGCCGTCGGTGCGGATGTCGGCGATGTCCTTGCAGGTGTCGCAGATCGGGAGCGACTTCGGGTCCTTGGACGGCGTGAAGACGTGACCGCACAGCGCCTCGACAGGCGTGCCGAGGATGTAGGCCTCCGTGACCTTGCCTGGGTCCTTGACGATGTGCGCGACCGAGCCGGGGTCCTGGAGCTCGCGCTCCTCGGTCCGCTCCTCGATCAGCGTGCTGGTGCCGAGGTGAGGGGTGGTCATGCCTCCAGGCTAAGCCGTGATCAGGCCACGTCCAGGAGGAAGAGCTCCAGGTCCCGCAGGCCGCGCTCCACCTCGGCGGTCACGGCGCGCTCGCTGGGGGAGATCGGCCCGAGGCCCGGTGGCGGCCGATGGCCTTCAGGCAGTGCTGGCAGCGCCGCGTCCGGATCGTCGAGGACTCCCTCGAGGCTGCGTGTGGCGTGCCAGTGCAGCGCCCCCACGCCCAGCAGCAGGAGGACACCGATTCCCGTCACCAGCAGTGCGATCGTCATGGTGGCTCCTTCCCCTGGGTGTGGCTGTCGGCAAGTTCACAGCCGATCTGGAGGGGCTGTCCGGGGGGACCGAAGCGCCCGTTCGTGGGAAGACGCCGGGGCCGGGACTTGTTAGCGTGGGTGCTGCACCAGCTCATACATGGCCCCCGGTCCCACACTCGTCGCTACGAGCGACACACCGCCGAGAGGCGACCTGAGGGCTGGTGCACCGGCCGTCCCAGGGGAGACCCTGGGACGGCCGTCCTTTCGAGACAGGAGAGAACCCGTGCCCGAGCGACCGTCGCGCGTGCGCTGCATGCCGCCGCACGAGGTCGACAGCCACGCGGCGACGGTGGCGTCGCACGAGGCAGAGCTCGTCGCGCGCCTCGAGGCGGCGCTCGCGGCGCTACCGGAGGCGGAGCGCAGGGCGGTGGTCGCGGCGATCGGATATGCCGGCGGGTCGGTGGGCGCGGCGATGGAGCTCGGGCTGGAGATCCACGACGCCGACGCGCTCACCCGCAACGGGCTGCAGCTGCTGCGGGGAGCGCTCGCCGACCTCGATGCCCACGGCCGGCCGCTGCGCTGACGGTCAGCGCTCGGGGTGCACGCGCACTCAGTGAGCGGCCGCGGGGAGGGCGAACCGCTCGCGGCGGCAGAGGGCGAGCACGCCGGTGATGCACAGCGCTGCGCCGGCGATGGCTGCTGCCAAAGACGCGCCGGACGTGGGGAGGTCGTCGTGCAGCACCGTCACCGCCAGCGCGACCGCAACGGCGGGCTCGGTGATCGTCAGGGCCGCCAGCGGTGCCCCGATGTCGCCGGTCTGGAACGCGATCTGGGCCAGCAGCAGGCCCAGCGCCCCCACGAGGACCCCGACGTACACGGCCGAGGACCCGAATAGCTCGGACCAGTCGCCGAACCGCGCCGCGATGACGGCGAGCAGCACCGAGCCCGCGCCGGTGACGCAGCCCGCCGCTGCCCCGGCGTACACCCCGCCGAAGCGGGGCTGGGAGCGCAGCGCGATCAAGGGCACCGAGACGGCAGCGACGACGAGCCCGGCGAGCAGGGCGGTGGACCGGGACGGGTCGTGGCCAGAGGGCGTGGCAGACAGCGCCGGTGCCAGCAAGGCGATGCCGGGTGCGCAGAGCAGGGTGCCGAGTACCTCGTGCCGATGCATCCGCCGACGCTGCAGCAGCGCCGAGAGCAGAGCAGCCAGCGGCAGCCCCGACACCAGCAGCGACTGGACGAGGGGCACCGAGCCGTAACCGAAGGCGACGGCCTGCAGGGCGATCGCGCCGCCGTCCGCGGCGATGCCGAGCAGCCACAACGGCCGGCGGGCGAGCCGCAGCAGCAGGGAGGCGGGCGCGCCCTTGGCCACCGCGTTGGCTTCCTGGTGCTGCACCGCGGCGCCGATCGCGAACAGCGAGGCGGCCCCGAAAGCCGCCAGCACCGCCCAGGTCATCGCAGCCCGTGGGACCCGACGGTCCCGACGTCGAGATCCCGTTGGTGCAGGGCGTCGACCAGCAAGGGCAGGGCGGCGAGAGTGGCCCGCCAGGAGCCGGGCTCGCTCGTGCAGTCGGAGTCGTGCAGCAGCACCGTCCCGCCGTCGAGCCGGCCGCGCAGCACCTCGTCAACGATGTCGGACGCCTTCAGGTCGCGCTGCCAGTCCTGGCCCCAGGCGGTCCACAGGACGGTACGCAGGCCGAGCTGCTTGGCGACGACCACGTCAGCGGCGGTCAGGGCGCCGTACGGGGGCCGGAAGTACTCCGGGCGGACGCCGGTCTGGAGCTCGATGAGGTCCGCGGTCCGGGCGAGCTGGTCGGCCGTGCGCCGGCCGGGGAGGTTGCGCAGGTGGTTGCGATGGTCCCAGGAGTGGACGGCGACCTCATGACCCTCGGCGACGATCCGGCGGGCGACGTCCGGGTAGCGCAGGCACATCTCGCCGAGCAGGAAGAAGGTCGCCTTCACGTCCAGCTCGGCGAGCCGGTCGAGGAAGCGCGGGGTGCTCTGCGCGTCGGGGCCGTCGTCGAAGGTCAGGGCGACGTGGCCGGGGCGACCGCGCCCGTTGAGGGCGGGAGCGAACCTCTTGCCGGCAGGCACGAAGGTCACCAGCGGAGCCGCCTGGACGGCGGCGGCGACAGCCCCGCAGGCGAGCAGGGCCTTGCCGAGCATCAGGACCGGTCGTCCGCGAAGACGTCGACGAGCGGCCGCTGCGGGAGCAGCTGGGTGGCGGACAGCGCCAGCATCCCCGCGAGGTCGTGCTCGACCTGGCCCGGGGTGCGGCCGCGCTCATCGAGGATCACCACGTCGCCCAGGTTCAGCGTCGTCGGCAGCACGCCACCGCGGACCACCACCTTCGACAGCGCCAGCTGGACCTTGTGGTCGCGCGCGACGGTCCACTCGACGATGCCCGGCGCCTTGAGGCAGACGACCTTGGGCCGCTCCCCGGGCGCGTAGGTGACGGCCTCGGCGGCGTTGTTCATCGACTGCTTCAGCGTGCGCGGGTTGCGGCTGCTGACGCCGGTGTCGGCGCCGACGACCGTGACGCCGTGGGCGACCAGGGTCCGGATGTCGGTCGGCGTCGGGGCGCTGCTGCTGTGGCCGACGGCGACGGAGGCGCGGGAAGTGCGCAGCGCGCGCAGCACCTGGCTGTTCGCGACCTGCTGGTGGTCGACGAGCGCCGCCACGTACACCGCGTCGCGGCTCTTCGCGACCCCGACTCCGTGCTCGCTGGCCTGGGCGACACCGAAGGACACGGCCGTGATGGTGAGCGGGACACCCGCGGTGACGGCTGCGGCCCGGACGGCGATCCGCCGGGCCGTCGCACCGGCGGGCCGCGGCGCGTGGACGACGGGTGCCTGGGCGAGCTCGAGCAGCTCGTCGGTCGGGTCCGTAAGGAACATGCCGCGCGCCCTGGCCGCCATGGCGGCGCCCTCCTCGGTGCGGCTCAGGCGACGGATCTCACTGATGAGCTCCGTCTCCGTGGTCGCGTCGGCGGCGACGCCCGCCTGCTTCATGGCGAGCGAGTTGCGGTGGCCGTGGCCCGGCAGGCAGGCGTACCCGATGACCGGTACGCCGACGGCGAACCCCTCGAGGCAGGACAGCCCGCCCGCGTTGTGGACGAGCACGTCGGCGGCAGCCAGCAGCCGCCGTACCTCCTTCGTCCAGCCGAGCGCGATGACGCCGTCCTCCGCGTCGAGCTCCTTGAGGAGGCCCTCGTTGCGGCCGCACATCACGACCGGGGTGCCGACGCCAGCGTCGCGGATCGCCCGGGCCGTGTCCCCGATGCCACCGACACCCCACGAGCCCCCGACGAGCAGGACGAGGTGCTCGTCGTGGGCCACGCCGAGCAGCTCCCGGCCCTCAGCGCGCTCCGCAGCGGTTGCCGGGGACAGGAACGTGTCAGGCAGCACGGGGCCGACGGCGAACGACGGGACGCCGGCCCGGTTGATGGCCTCCACGGCGCTGCCGTGCCAGACGGTGAAGTTCTTGTCCAGCCCCTTGTGCAGCCACAGGGCGTGCACGTCGACGTCGGTGAGGAAGCCGACCGCAGGGATCGGCAGCTTGCCCTTGCGGCGCAGCGCACCCGTCGCCTGACAGCCCAGCGGGTACGTCGAGATGACGACGTCGTAGTCGCGGGCGATCTTGCGGACCTTGCGCTGACCGAGCTGGCCGAGGTACGCCGCGATCGGTGCGATGACGCCGCGGTCCATCTTCCCGTAGAGCCACTCGTAGGAGGCCGGGGCGTGCTTGAGCTGCTGCTGGTAGAAGCCCCGGTAGAACGGGCCCATCCGGGCCGGCAGCAGCTCGAGGTAGTCGTAGACCTTCGCCTGGGCGCCGCGCGCGTGCAGCCGGCGCTCGAGCTCGTAGGCGACGCCGTCGTGGCCCGCGCCCATCGCGGCCGAGATGATGAGCACCGCCGGCACGTCAGAGGTCGATCGTGCGCGCGCACGGGGCACCGCGCACCTCCACCTGGACCGTTGCCGACCACGCTGGCGGCACTCGTGGATCAAGTGTGCCAGTTGGCCTCGGCCACAACCTGCAAGGACGCTGAGTGCCGCCGTGAGACATGGCTCACGATGTTCTCCGTGAGACTTGCACGATGTTCGCTGTGAGAGCACTCGCGTGTCGGAGCACGCTCGTCGGTGCGCGGGGCAGCAACATGGAACGAGGCCCCTTGCATGTAGGAGATGCAAGGGGCCTCGTGCCGGTCCCGGTGCCCAGACGTCTCGATCGCTCGAGAGCGCCCTGGCCTTCCAGGTCCGGCTCTTGCGAGCCGGTCCCGTCCTCCGGTCCGACGGCCAGCGGATCTCGTCGTACCTCCTGCGAGGGCCCGGTCTCCCGGGCCTCCGCGGCTCCGGGAGTCGCCCCCCGGGTGGTCCGCCGTCCTGCTGGCTGGTGGATGTCTAGTCGGTTGTGACGCAGAGCACAAGGCCTGCGCACCAAGGAGTCTCGGACTTTCTCGTCGCCCACAGGATGTCCCCAGGGCACCGGCGTGTCGTCCCCAGTTCGCCGCTGTTGTCCACCGGTTGTGCACCGCCGCGTCCCCAGCTGGGGACGTGCCCCAGTGAGCGGTCTGCGGCTCAGGCGCCGGAGTCGGACAGCGGTACGGGTGCTGACCCGCTGGGGTTTCCAGGATCGGCGGGAAGACCCTTCAGAGCCGGACGCCGTGGGCGCGCAGCCAGCTCAGCGGATCGACCGGATGGTCGTCGACGCGGACCTCGGCGTGCAGGTGCGGCCCGGTCGACTCGCCCTCGGACCCGACGAGCGCGATCGGCTGGCCGGCGCGCACCGGACCGCTGGGGACCAGGATCCGGGACACGTGCCCGTACACGGTGGTCACGCCGCCCGGGTGGCTGAGCACGACCTCCTGACCGAAGCCGCGGGCCGGTCCGGCGTACAGCACGACGCCGTCGGCCATCGCGTAGACGGGGGCGCCGTAGGGCGCGGCGATGTCGATGCCGTCGTGGAAGAGCACGACGTGCTTGAGAGGGTGCATCCGGTACCCGAAGCCTGACGACACCCGGCCGACCACCGGCACCACCCAGCCGCGCCGGACGGTCTGCACCCGGGCGTACTGGACGGCGCTGACCGACATCCCCGGGGCGGCCGAGCGAGCGAGCCGGGCGCTGTCCTGCGCCGGTCGCTGCGGCGTGCTGAGGAGCAGTCCTGTCCCCGGGGTGAGGCCGAGCTCGAGGGCGCGCTGCGCGCTGATGACCAACCCGATGCCGGGGATGGCGGTAGTGGTGAACGACCCCACCCGCAGCTGCGACGGGAAGGTCGCCTGCATGAGCACCTCGCTCCCGAGCGGCAGCTCGAAGGCGCGGCCCACGACGTGCGCGACAGCACCGTCGCCGGCCGCCACCGACTGCCAGACCGCCGTCGACTCGGCCGTCCCCTTGGGCGTCCAGGCCCGGAAGGTCGACGGGTCCACGCCGAGTGCCGTGGTCTGGCCCTTCTCGACGAAGACCCGGCCGGCACTGACGAGCAGGGCTGCCTTGGCTCCGGTGCGAGCGATGATCCGCTTCACCTGCGTGGCCGTGAGAGGGGACTTCGACGTGATCAGCACCGACGTGTGCACGCGGGTCTTGAGCGCGGCCACTGCCGGGGCCGGCGACGCGGTGGGCGTGGCCGACCGATGCGGAGCAGGGGCGGCACTGGTCTGCCGCGACACGGCGACACCGCCGACGGCCACGGCGACACCCACGGCGAGCAGGCCGGCGGGCAGTGCCTTGAGGACCCTCGCGGGGATGCGCACGCCGGTCATCCTCCCGCATCGACGTGCCGGCGCGGGGACCTAAGGCAGAGCGACCGGACGGGCTACGGGAACTCGGGCGGAGCCGAGGTCACGGCGTTGGGGGTGTTGGAGCAGCCGGGCTCGATCTTCGTGCCGCCGGCCTGCTCCACGACAGCCCAGGTGCCCACGGAGTAGACGATCACGCCGATCACGGCGATGACCCACAGCTTTGCCATGACAGAAACCTACCGCTCAGCCGTCGAGACCGAGGACCAGGGGCAGCACCGCGGCGGCCCCGGCGCGTCGCAGCAGGCGTGCTGCCTCGGTCAGCGTCCAGCCGCTGTCCGTGCGGTCGTCGACGAGCAGCACCCGCTCGCCGGCAAGCGACCACGACGGCGGTACAGCGAACGCGCCGTGCACCGACCGCGCGCGCTGCGCGCTGTTGCTGCCTGCGTGCGACGGTTGGCCCACGAGCTCCAGGCTGCCCAACGGTGCGAGCCGGCCCAGCTCGGCGAGTCGGGCAGCGAGGCTGCCCACCAGCCTGGGCCGGCTGCGCGAGGGCACCGCGGCGACCGACGTCGGCCGCTCGTCCCAGTCCCAGGCCGCGAGCACCTTCACGACGGCGCCGATGAGGTCGTCCGGCACGTCCTGGTCGGGCGCCCGCAGCAGCTCCCTGAGCCGGGTGCCCCAGCCGAGGTCGGAGAGCCGGCCGAGGGCCCGTCCCGGCTCGGCCTGGTCCTCGGCCGGGATCCGGCCCTTGAGGTCGGCGAGCCCGGTAGGCCACATCTTGCGGGGTTCCAGCACCACTCCCGGCCGCCCGAGCGCGGCGGACGCTGCGTCGAGCGCGGCGGGCGTGACGGACGTGTCGAGCGGCCTGCCGAGGCAGTTGTCGCAGCGGCCGCACGGGGCCGCCGCCGGGTCGTCGAGCTGGCGGCGGAGGTACTCCATCCGGCACGCGGTCGTCGTGACGTAGTCCCGCATCGCCTGCTGCTCGGCCCGCCGGTCCGCCTCGACCTGGGCGTAGCGATCGGTGTCGTAGGACCACGGCTGACCCGTCGACGTCCAGCCGCCCTGGACGCGACGGACCGCGCCGTCGACATCGAGCACCTTCAGCATGGTCTCGAGGCGGGTCCGGCGCAGCTCCACGCGCGGTTCGAGCGCGGCCGTCGACAGCGTGACGCCGTCCAGCGCCGCGAGCACCAGCCGCACCTGCTCCTCGGGAGGAAAGGCCAGGGACGCGAAGTACTGCCAGATCGCCTCGTCCTCGCGTCCCGGCAGCAGCACGACCTCGGCTCGCTCGACGCCGCGGCCGGCGCGTCCGACCTGCTGGTAGTAGGCGATCGGGGAGGCCGGCGCGCCCAGGTGCACGACGAAGGCGAGGTCCGGCTTGTCGAAGCCCATGCCGAGCGCGCTGGTCGCGACGAGTGCCTTGATGCGGTTGCCGAGAAGGTCTTCCTCGGCCTGCCGACGCTCGGCGTCGTCGCTCTTGCCCGAGTACGCCACCGCCGAGATCCCCTGGGACACAAGGAAAGATGCGACATCCTCGGTCGCGGCAACAGTCAACGTGTAGACGATGCCGCTGCCCTCGGTGCGGCGCAGCCAGTCGGCCAGCCACGCCAGCCGGTGCGCCGGGTCGGAGAGCACGGCAACGGACAGATGCAGCGACTCGCGCTCGAGGGCGCCGCGCAGCACGAGGGTGTCGGTGCCGAGCTGGGTCGCCACGTCGGCGACGACGCGGGCGTTGGCAGTGGCAGTGGTTGCGAGCACCGGGACGCCAGGGCGCAGGTCCTCGAGCAGCGTCCTGATGCGCCGGTAGTCCGGCCGGAAGTCATGCCCCCAGTCGCTGATGCAGTGCGCCTCGTCGATGACCACGAGGCCGGCCGTCTCCGCGAGCCGCGGCAGCACCTCGTCGCGGAAGCCGGGGTTGTTCAGCCGCTCCGGGCTGACGAGCAGCACGTCGGTGTGACCGGCCGCGATCTCGCCGTACACCTCCTGCCACTGGTCGACGTTGCTCGAGTTGACCGTCGTGGCCCGGATGCCCGCGCGCTCGGCCGCGGCCACCTGGTTGCGCATCAGGGCGAGCAACGGGCTGACGATGACCGTGGGTCCGGCGCCCTGCGCGCGCAGCAGCGCGGTGGCGACGAAGTACACCGCGGACTTGCCCCAGCCGGTGCGCTGCACCACGAGAGCGCGCCGGTGCTCCTCGACGAGCGCGCTGATCGCCGTCCACTGGTCCTCGCGCAGCCGGGCCTGCGGCCCCGCCAGCTGCTCCAGGACCTGCTGCGCCTGGCTACGCAGGGAGGTCGTCCACGTTCGTCTCCGGCTCGGCCCAGCGCCGGGCCCGGAGCTCCTGCACCATCTGCTGGCGCAGGTCGAACCGCTCGGTGCGGTGCCGCTCGACGTCGGCCAGCCGGATCCGGCGGCGCCGCCCGTCGGGGCCGAGGTGCGAGGGGAGCTGCCCGCACTCCAGCAGCCGGATCACCGCGGTCGGCGACATGCCGAGCTCGACGGACGCCTGCTCGATCGACAGGTCCGGCCCCTGGTCCTTCTCGCTCACCCCGCCATCATCCCATGGGCACCAGGCAGAAGAGGTTTCCCTCGGGGTCGGCCAGCACCTTCCACCGGACCCCGAGGTCCTCGACGTCTCGCACGAGCGTCGCGCCGAGCTCGATCGCCCTCGCCGCGTCAGCCTCCACGTCCTCGGACTCGAGGTCCAGGTGCGCGCGCGACCGACCCTCGGTGAGGTCCGACACCTGCTGGAACACCAGCCGAGGGTGCCCCTCGCCGGTGGGGTGCAGGCCGAGGTACTGGCCGATCTCGCCGCGGACGGTCGTGCCGAGCAAGGCGCACCAGAACGCCGCGAGCGCGTGCTTGTCGCGGCAGTCGATCGTCACGGCCTCGAAGCGGGGACCTGGCATGACTCAGCAACATGCCAGACGTAGGGTGCGCGCGTGGACTACCCCTCGGCTGTCGCCGCTGACCACTACCGCTCGGCTGTCGCCGATCTGCGCCGCCAGCTTGCCGCACTGCCGCCCGGCACGCCGGTACGACTGGGCAAGAAGACCTCCAACCTGTTCCGTCCGCGCGCCGACACCGGCCACCGCCTCGACGTCTCCGCCTTCAGCGGCGTCCTGAGCGTCGAGGACGGCTTCGCCGACGTGCTCGGGATGACGACCTACGAGGACCTGGTCGACGCGACGCTGCCGTCCGGGCAGATGCCGCTCGTGGTGCCACAGCTGAAGACCATCACCCTCGGTGGCGCCGTGACCGGCGTGGGCATCGAGAGCTCGAGCTTCCGCAACGGCGCGCCGCACGAGTCGGTCGTCGAGATGGACGTGCTCACCGGCGCCGGTGAGGTGGTCACGTGCTCGCGCGAGCAGAACGCAGACCTGTTCTTCGGGTTCCCGAACTCCTACGGCACCTTGGGCTACGCGCTCCGGCTGCGCATCGAGCTCGAGAAGACCCACCCGTACGTGCACCTGACCCACGTCCGGTGCGGGTCGGTCGCCGAGGCGGTGCAGGTCATGGCCGACCACGACGCGGACTTCTGCGACGGCACGTGGTTCTCCGCCGACGAGGTCTACGTGACCCTCGGACGGTGGGCCTCCCGGGTGCCGCTGCTCAGCGACTACACGGGCATGGGTGTCTACTACCGGTCGATCCAGCAGAAGCCCGAGGACTACCTGACGGTCCGCGACTACCTGTGGCGCTGGGACACCGACTGGTTCTGGTGCAGTCGCGCCTTCGGCGTCCAGAACCCCGCTGTCCGGCGGTGGGTCCCGCGCAAGTACCTGCGCTCCGACGTGTGGTGGAAGCTCGTCGCGTTCGAGCGCAAGCACCGCTGGAAGGCCCGCTGGGACAAGCGCAAGGGGTTGCCCGACCGCGAGGACGTGGTGCAGGACATCGAGGTGCCGATCGACCGGCTCGTGGAGTTCATGACCTTCTTCGAGCGCGAGATCCCCATCGAGCCGGTGTGGTTCTGCCCGCTCAAGCAGCGCTCCGCGGAGGACGTCTGGGAGCTGTACCGGTTCGACCCGTCGGTGCTCTATGTCAACGTCGGCTTCTGGTCTACGGTGGCGCTCGAGCCGGGGGAGGACCCCACGACGCACAACCGTCTCATCGAGAACAAGGTTGACGAGCTAGGTGGCCGGAAGTCGCTGTACAGCACGGCCTTTTACGACCGTGAGCACTTCTGGGAGCTTTACAACGGTCCGGTCTACGAGCTGCTCAAGAAGCGGTGGGACCCGGACAGCAGGCTGCTCGACCTCTACGCCAAGACCGTCCAGGGGAGATGAGAATGAAGGTTGCTGACGCCCTCGCAGCAGTCCTGCCCGGCCAGCCGCGGGTCGAGGCCTACGACGGCTCCGCCGCAGGTCCTTCCGAAGCGGACATCGTCATCAAGATCCAGACGCCCCAGGCGATCTCGCACCTGGTCACGGCGCCGGGCGAGCTCGGGATAGCCCGCGCCTACATCAGCGGTGACCTCGATGTCGAGGCGCCCGACCACTACACCCTGCTGCGCGCGCTGCAGCGAACGAAGATGGGCGACCTCACCTGGAGCGAGCGGCTGCAGGTGCTGAGGTCCCTCGGCCGCGAGGCGCTGCACTGGGTCGAGCCGCCGCCCCAGGAGGTCGGCGCGAAGCGGTACCTGTCGGGCCTGCGCGCGCACTCGAAGGGACGTGACGCCGCGGCGATCGCGCACCACTACGACGTCTCGAACACCTTCTACGAGTGGGTGCTCGGCCCGTCGATGGCCTACACCTGCGCGCTCTACGAGTCGGCCGATGCGACCCTCGAAGAGGCGCAGTACGCGAAGTTCGACCTGGTCTGCCAGAAGCTCGCGCTGAAGCCGGGCATGCGGCTGCTGGACGTCGGCTGCGGCTGGGGTGGGATGGCCATGCACGCCGCCGAGCACTACGGCGTGTCGGTCGTGGCCGCGACGCTCTCGCGGCAGCAGGCCGAGTGGGGCCGCAAGACGGCGGCCGAACGCGGGCTGACCGACCTCGTCGACATCCGCTTCAGCGACTACCGCGACGTGCACGAGACCGGCTTCGACGCCATCAGCTCCATCGGGCTCACGGAGCACATCGGGATCCACCAGCTCTCGTCGTACGCCTCCTTCCTGGCAGCCAAGCTGAACCCGCAGGGTCGGCTGCTCAACCACTGCATCACCCGCAACGACGACCACTCGGCACCGATCGCGAAGCGCGGCTTCATCCCGCGCTACGTGTTCCCCGACGGCGAGCTGCCGGGCGTGGGGCGGATCATCGGCGAGCTGCAGCGGGCGGGGCTGGAGATCCGGCACGAGGAGAACCTGCGCGAGCACTACGCCCTGACGCTGCAGGCCTGGTGCGACAACCTCGACGCGCACTGGGACGAGGCCGTCGAGGAGGTCGGGCTCGGCACCGCGCGGGTCTGGGCGCTCTACCTCGCGGGCTCGCGGATCGGCTTCGAGATCAACCAGATCCAGCTTCACCAGGTGCTGGCCGTGAAGACCGTGGACGGCCTCAGCGGCTTCCCGCTGCGCCCCGTCTACTGACCCTGACCCTCAGGTGTTGGGCCAGGAGGCGAACGGCACGTTCCAGTCGGACATCCCCGGGTCGGACAGCTTCGGCGGCGCCGACGCGTGGATGATGTCCACGACGTCACCGCGCTTCACTAGGTCGAAGAACCATGCGGCGTCCGACGGCGAGATGTTCACGCAGCCGTGGCTGACGTTGCGGACGCCCTGGTCGCGGACGCTCCAGTCGGCGGAGTGCACGAACGCGCCGCCGTAGGAGATCCGGACGCTGTTCGGGACCTTCTCGTAGTAGCCGTCGGGGCTCCTGCGCGGGATGCCGACGGTCGCGGAGTCCATCACCTTCAGCTTCGTCTTCTCGAGGACCAGGTGGACGCCGCCCTTGGTGGGGTACTTGTCGCGGCCGGTGCTGACCTTCACCACGCGCAGCAGCTTGCCGTCCTTCCGCACCGTCATGACGTGCTTCGTGACGTCGACCGTGCTGATGATCGCGGCCCCGATCGAGTAGCTCGTGCTCCGCACACCGTGACCCCAGGTGCCGTCGGACAGGTGCAGCCGGGTGAAGTCGAGGTGCGCCGTCACCTTCGTGCCCGCCGCCCAGTACGTAGGCCCGCGGTAGTGCAGCTCCGTCGGGCTCATCCACCGCCAGGCACCGGCGACCGCGGGACTGCTCGTCACGGAGAGCCGCTCGACGACCGCCTGCCGGTCGGCGTGGCCGTTCACTGCCCGGTTGAGGGTGATGATGACGGGGAGCCCGACTCCGACCACCTTCCCGTCGCCGGGGGAGAGCACCGCCTTGAGCACGTGCGCCGGCGCCGTCGTCCGCGGCGACAGCTGCAGCCGGTGCGTGGTGCCGGCGTTGTCGACGACCGTGGCGTGGATCGAGTACGTCGAGGACGGCAGCAGCGTGTCGGCTGACGTCCAGGACCCCCCGCTCAGCGCACCGATGAGCGGCTGGCCGTCCGGGTCGGTCGCCAGCACCTCTCGCAGCGTGCCGTCCGCGACCGAGACCGCGAGCGGCTTGTCCCACGGGACCACGCCGGCGACCAGCAACGTCGGCGTGGGGACAGGGGCGGCGTCAGCAGCTCGTACGGCGGAAGCGCTCCGGTGGCTGACGGCGTACCCCACTCCGCCACCGAAGGCCAGCCCGGCCACGAGCAGGCCGGCCACGAGGGTGGTTCGCTTGACGGAGAGCACGAGGGGGGTCCTTGTCACGGGTGGCTGTCAGGTCAGTGAACAGCCGCGGAGTGCAGCCATCTTCCCGTACGACGAGCGAGAGCGTCGGCCGGTTCTCCGTGGCGAGGCTCACCTCACGGTGAGGATCTACTGGCCCACCGTCCGCCGGGCGAGGCCGTGCCCGGGGGTCCTGACGGCACGCCGAGCACCGAGTGCGCGAGGATAGTCGTCGAACAGGCCAGAGAAGCAGCGGGGAGCGCAGCGGATGAGCGAGTGGGGTCGGGTCACCGACGACGGCACGGTCTACGTCAAGACCGCCGAGGGCGAGCGCGTCGTCGGGTCCTGGCACGCGGGACCGCCGGAGCAGGGGCTGGCGCACTTCGCGCGCCGCTATGAGCAGCTGGCGACCGAGGTGACCATCCTCGAGGCGCGGCTGCGCAGCGGCAACGGCGAGCCGCGTCAGGTGGCCACGAGCGCGGAGCGACTCAAGGAAGGGCTCCCGACCGCGGCGGCCGTGGGCGACCTCGATGCCCTGGGCCGACGGGTCGACGCGCTCATCGAGAAGACCGCGTCGGCGGTCGAGGAGCACAAGATCGCCCGCGCGGCCGCCAAGGAGGAGGCCGTCCTGCAGCTCACGGCGCTGGCCGAGGAGGCCGAGAAGCTCGCCGCCAGCTCCTCCTGGAAGGACGCGGGTGAGCGGCTGCGCACCCTCGGCCAGGACTGGAAGCGCATCACCGGGGTCGACAAGAAGACGGCCGACGCCCTCTGGGAGCGGGTGGCTGCCGCCCGGACCCGGTTCGCCGAGCGTCGTACCACGCACTTCGAAGCCCTGGAGAAGCAGCGCGCGATCTCCCAGGAGCGCAAGGAGAAGCTTGTCAAGGAGGCGCAGAAGCTCGCGTCCTCGACCGACTGGAAGCCCACGGCCGAGGCGTTCAAGCAGCTCATGGCCGACTGGAAGGCCGCCGGCCGCGCGCCGCGCGAGGTCGAGGACACCCTCTGGAACGCCTTCAAGGCCGCCCAGGACACCTTCTTCCAGGCCCGGTCAGCGACCTTCGCCGAGAAGGACGAGGAGTTCCGCGGCAACCAGAAGGTCAAGGAGGAGATCCTCGCCGAGGCGGAGGCCCTCGAGGCCCCCGCAGGCAAGGCCCGGCTGCGGCAGCTGCAGGAGAAGTGGGACGCGGCCGGCAAGGTCCCCCGCGACGTCATGAAGTCGCTGGAGGACCGGTTCGCCAAGGTCGAGGAGAAGTTCCGCGGCTCCGCCGACACCTCGCACGTGCGGGCGACGGAGTCCACCTTCGTCGTGCGGCTGCGCGAGAAGGTCGCCGACCTCGAGAAGAAGCTGAGCGCTGCTCAGGCCGCAGGGCGCCCCACCGGTGACCTCGAGGCGCAGCTCGAGACGCAGAAGCAGTGGCTCGCGCAGGCCGGCGTGTCGGTCGAGGCGCCGGCGGCTGCCGAGCCTGTCCCGGAGCCCGCGAAGAAGCCGACGACCGCCTGGGTGCGCGCCGACGGCTGACCGCGCGGTGATCCACGCGGCGTTGGCTCACTTTCAGCGCCTTCTAGAGCGCTTCAACGGCGCGTGGATCATGGTCGGGGTCAGGTGACGTGGGCCTTGAGGAACTCCACGGCGCGGCTCCACGCGAGCTTGGCGTCCTCGGCGGAGTAGGTCCCCATCAGGTTCTCGTCGTTGTGGAACGCGTGGCCGGCGTCGTAGTAGAAGTACTCGACCTCTGCCCCTGACTCCGTACGGATCTGCTCCTCCTGGGCGCGCGCCTGATCCGGCGGGTACATGCCGTCCTGCATCGCGTAGTGGCCCTGGACCTTCGCCCGCACGCCGCTGTAGGACTCCGGCACGCCCGGGCCGACGCCGTAGAACGGCACCGCAGCACTGACCTTCTCGCCCTGCTGGGCAGCGAGCAGCAGCACGAAGCCGCCGCCCATGCAGAAGCCGA
>JBHEMB010000434.1:0-3394 GCA_046262855.1 Mycobacteriales bacterium
GCGCGCCGTCGAGCAGGCCGGGGGGCGGGTGCTGCGCCGGCTGGACCTCGTCGCCGGCGTGTCGGCCGAGCTCCCGGCGCGGGCGGTCCTGCCCGGCCTGACGGTCACGCCGGACGCGGCCCTTCGTCCCCAGGCGGGCGACTCCAGCGGCACCGGGACCGCCAGCAACGTGTACCGCCAGGAAACGGGTGCGAGCTGGGTCGACTCGCGCCCGGCGCGTCGGGTGGCCGTGGCCCTCATCGACACCGGCATCAGCGATGTCGGCGGCCTGGGTGCGAAGACCCTCACCGTCCCGGACCCGATGACCGGCCAGCCGGTGCGCTGCGCGAACTTCTCCTCGGAGGCGGGTGACTGCGCGGACAACTACGGCCACGGCACCTTCCTGGCCGGTCTCGTCGCGGGGGAGGGGGCGTACCCGGGCATGGACCCGGACGCCAGCCTGGTCAGCGTCAAGATCGCCGGGCGCAGCGGCTCGGCCGACACCAGCGCAGTGCTGGCCGCCATCCAGTGGGTGGTGTCCTTCAAGGACCAGCTCGGCATTCGCGTGCTCAACCTGTCGCTGGGCACGGACAGCACGCACGACTACCGCAAGGACCCGCTCAACCGGGCCGTCGAGCGGGCCTGGCGCGCCGGTCTCGTCGTGGTGGTCGCGGCGAGCAACCGCGGTCCCGTCGAGGGCACGGTCAGCAAGCCGGCCGACGACCCCCTCGTCATCACCGCCGGCGCGGTGGACGACCACGGCACCTCGATGACCTCGGACGACACCGTGGCGCCGTTCAGCGGCCGGGGACCGGTTCGCGAGGGAACCCCCGACGACCCGGTCACCGTCTACAAGCCGGATCTGGTCGCGCCCGGCGTGGGACTGGTGTCGCTCACCGTCCCCGGTAGCCACATCGAGCAGACCGCGCCGCCGAGCAGCGTCGGCGTCCCCGGTTACCGCCGCGGCAGTGGCACCTCGCAGGCGACGGCCGTGGTTTCCGGGGCGGCCGCATTGCTGCTGGAACGTCGGGACCTCACCCCCGACGAGGCCAAGGCGGCCCTCATGCTCGGCGCCCGGCGGGTGGCGGACCGCTGGTCAGCCGTCGGAGCGGGCATCGTCAACATCAACGGTGCGCTGTCGGTCAACGTCTCCGGCTTCCGCCAGCCCCAGCCGAGGCAGGACGCGTTCGACGGGCTCGACCTCAGCCGCGGGACAGCGCAGGTGACGAGCTTCAGCTGCAGCCAGCTGCGCAAGCAGTTCGAGAAGGACGCCGGCTGCGACGTCGTCTCCGGCCAACTCACCGCGCTCGCCTCCCAGGGCGGCGTTCTGGGCCAGCCCACCCTCGACGTCTTCGACGGCCAGGCCTACGGGTCTGGCGACTGGAACGGGCAGAGCTGGTACGCCGGCCAGTGGGTGCAAGGACAGAGCTGGTACGGCCAGTCGTGGTACGGCCAGAGCTGGTACGGCCAGAGCTGGTACGAATCAGGCGACGCCCCGCCGAGCGACCCGCCCACGGAGGGGACCGCGACCGACTATGGGACCGTGCTTCCCGGATCCGCGTGGTACGGGGTCTGGAGGTAGCCGTGACGTCGGGGGAACGTCGGCGGATCGCGGCGCTCAGCGCGCTGCTGCTCTGCAGTGCCGCGGCGGTCGCCGCTGCGCTTCCGCTCGCCGACGCCTCGAACAGCTACGTCGTGCTGCTGCCAGGCCTGGCCCTCCTGCTCGCGGCTGCCGAGATCCTGCAGGTGCGCTTCAGGGTCGGCAACCAGGTCGACGGCTCCAACCTGGTCGAGGCGGTCCTCACGCCGCTGCTCGTGGTGGCGCCGAACGTGGGCGGTCTTGCTGTGGTCCTCGCCGGCCAGCTGCTGGCCGGCGTCGTGCGCCGCAACCAACCTCTGAAGGTCGCGTTCAACGCAGCGCAGTGGTCGTTCGCCTACGCCGTCGGGGCAGCGCTGTGGTCCGCGGCGCCCGCTGACGACCCGACCACCTGGCGCGGTGCCGGCACCCTCGTCCTCGCCATGCTGGTGGTCGGCGCCGTCAACCTGCTCGCCTTCAGCGGCGTGATGCTGCTGACCGGGAGCGACCTGCGCGGGCTGTGGCCCATCGTCGGGATCGGCTGGGCCGCAGGGTTTTTCGTCAACATCGCCCTCGGTGTGCTGTTCACGCTGGCACATGCCGCGACGCCGTACGCGCTGCTGCTCGTGCCGGTCCCGTTGATCGTGCTGCACATCGCCTACCGCGGGGTTGCCGCGGCGCGAGCCGACCGGGCAAGGCTGGCCGGGATGCACCGTGCGGCGTCGCTGCTCGCGGAACCGCTGGACCCGCGCCCCGCCATCGGCGACTTCCTGCGGGCCACCGCGGAGGTCTTCGACACGCGGCGCGCAACCCTCGTCCTGAAGGTGGACGGCGGTCGTGAGGTGCAGCGGATCGACCTCGACCGCGACGGCGAGGAGCAGGTGCACGTCGAGACCGACGACGCGGCGACCCTCGAAGCAGCACTCGCGGCGCATCCGGGCGCGATACACCTCCGTGCGACCGACACGACACCCCTCGGCGTGGCGCTGCGCGCATCCGGCCACCAGGACTGCCTGGCCGCGCCGATGCTCGAGGCGGGCCGGGTCCTCGGCGCGCTGCTGCTGCTGGACCAGAGCGGGCTCGAAGCCGCTCCCGCGGGGCAGCTGTCGGTGCTCGAGGCGCTGGCGCGGGAGGTCTCGGCTGCGCTGGCCAAGGGCCGCCTGCTGGACTCCGTGCTCGAGGAGCGCCGCAAGCTCTCGATCGTCATCGGCACCACTTCGGACGGCATCGCGTCCTTCGACGAGGACGGCACCGTGCGCTCCTGGAACCCAGCGCTCGAGCAGATCACGGGCCTCGACGGCAGCACGGTGCTGGGCCGGGCCGACGTGCTGTCCCGGCTCGACCCGCGGACCCCGCAGGGCGAGCCGGTCCTGCTCACCGAGGGCCCGTTGCCCCTGGAGCTCTCGGTACGGCGGAAGGGCGGCGGTCGGCGTCGGCTCGCGTGCAGCTGGAGCCGCTCCGCAGACGAGGACGGCAAGCTGCTCGTCCTCGTGGCGCGCGACGTCACGCCGGTGCAGGAGTTCGAGGCGCTGCGGGCCGAGTTCGGTCGGCTCGTCGAGCAGGAGGCCGCCCGCCGCCTCGTCGTCGAGCAGCTGCAGGCCGCGGTGGTGCCCGCGACGCCGGTCATCGACGGGATAGAGCTGGCGGTCAACTACGTCGCCTCCGACCCGAAGGAGCCGACCGGCGGCGACCTGTGGGACTGGCACCTGCTGCCCAACGGCGAGCTGCACCTGGCGGTCGTCGACGTGCTCGGTCACGGTGTTGCGGCGACCAAGTCGGCGCTGGCCGTGGTGCACACGCTGCGCTCGCTCGCCCTGGACGACACCCCGCTCGAGGACA
>JBHEMB010000435.1:0-3779 GCA_046262855.1 Mycobacteriales bacterium
TGCTCGACCGTCAGCGTGCCCGCGCAGAGCTTGATGGAGTCCACGCTCGCCGAGACTAGCCGCGTCTGACAGCCCACTGTGCAGTCGTCCCGCGGGCGCGCCTCGCTAGCCGCCCAGCGGAAGGCAGCCGGGACCGAGCAGCGCCTTGAGGTCCGCGAACAACGACGCGGAGGCCGTGACGCGGTGACCGTCGTCCAGCCTGACGGTCGTCGTCTTGGCGCCGGTGGTGAGCTGGAGCAGCACGTCCGTCGTACCGGGGTGGTTGCGCAGTGTCTCCTTCAGGCGCTCCACCACCGGAGGGGTGCAGCGGGCCGTCGGCAGCGACACCGTCACCGGACCCCGCGGACCGACCGACAGGTCGGGCACGGTGATGTCGGAGGCGATCAGCTTCGGGGTGTCCTCGCGCTTGTCGACACGGCCCCGCACCAGCACGACCGCGTCCTCGACGAGGTGCACCGCCGCGAGCTGGTAGGTCGCCGGGAAGAACATCACCTCGACCGAGCCCTCGAGGTCCTCGAGCTGCACCACAGCCCACGCGTTGCCCTGCTTGGTGACCTTGCGCGTGACCGACGACAGCAGCCCACCGACGACCACCGAGGACCCGTCGTCCTTGTCGATGATGCCGGAGATCGGGGTGTCGACGTGCGCGGCGATGACGTGCTCGACGCCGAACAGCGGGTGGTCGGAGACGTAGAGCCCGAGCATCTCGCGCTCGTAGGCGAGCAGCACCGCCTTGTCCCACTCCCCCATCGGCACCCGTACGTCGAAGACGCCCGAGTCCTCGGACGCGTCCATCCCACCGAACAGGTCGAACTGCCCGATGGCCTCCTGCTTCTTCACGTCGACGCAGGCGTCGATGGCATCGGCGTGCACGGTGTGCAGGCCCTTGCGCGGCTCGCCGAGGGAGTCGAAGGCGCCGGCCTTGATGAGCGACTCGACGGTCTTCTTGTTGACCGCGACGACCTCGACCTTGGACAGGTAGTCCGCGAAGCTCTCGAACCGACCCTTCTCCTGACGGGTGGCGACGATCGAGGCGACGACGTTGGTGCCGACGTTGCGGATCGCTGACAGCCCGAAGCGGATGTCGGTGCCGCGCGGCGTGAAGTCGGAGTCGGAGTCGTTGACGTCCGGCGGCAGCACCTTGATGCCCATCCGCCGGCACTCGGCGAGGTAGAGGGCGCTCTTGTCCTTGTCATCCTTGACAGAGGTGAGCAGCGCAGCCATGTACTCGGCCGGGAAGTTCGCCTTGAGGTAGGCGGTCCAGAAGCTGACCAGGCCGTAGCCGGCGGTGTGGGCGCGGTTGAAGGCGTAGTCGGAGAACGGGACGAGGATGTCCCAGAGCGTCTTGATCGCGTCGTCGGAGTACCCGTTGGCCTTCATCCCGTCGCGGAACGGGATGTACTCCTTGTCGAGGATCTCCTTCTTCTTCTTGCCCATCGCGCGACGCAGCAGGTCGGCAGCCCCGAGCGTGTAGCCCGCCAGGTGCTGGGCGATCGCCATGACCTGCTCCTGGTAGACGATCAACCCGTAGGTGTCGCCCAGGATCTCCTCGAGCGGCTCGGCCAGCTCGGGGTGGATCGGCACGACCGGCTTGCGGCCGGTCTTGCGGTCGGCGTAGTCGTTGTGCGCGTTGGCGCCCATCGGGCCCGGCCGGTAGAGCGCGAGCACCGCGGAGATCGTCTCGAAGGAGTCCGGCTGCATGCTGCGCAGCAGGGCGCGCATCGGCCCACCGTCGAGCTGGAAGACCCCGAGGGTGTCGCCTCTGGACAACAGCTCGTACGTCGGAGGGTCCGGGACCATCACGTCGAGGTCCTCGAGGACGACCGTCTGGCCGCGGTTGGCCTCGATGTGCTTGAGGCAGTCGTCGAGCACCGTGAGGTTGCGGAGCCCGAGGAAGTCCATCTTCAGCAGGCCGAGGGTCTCGCAGGCGCCCATGTCGAACTGCGTGATGATCGCGCCGTCGGCCTCACGCCGCTGGATCGGGATGACGTCGAGGAGCGGCTCCCGGCACAGGATGACGCCGGCGGCGTGCACCCCCCACTGCCGCTTGAGCCCCTCGAGCCCGAGGGCGGTGTCGACGACGGCCTTCGCGTCCGGGTCGGAGTCGTAGAGCGCCCGGAACTCGCCTGCTTCGCCGTACCGCTTGTGCGTCGGGTCGAAGATCCCCGCGAGCGGGACGTCCTTGCCCATGACGGCAGGCGGCATCGCCTTGGTGATCTTGTCGCCGACCGCGAACGGGTAGCCGAGGACGCGGGCGGCGTCCTTCACGGCTGCCTTCGCCTTGATGGTGCCGTAGGTGATGATCTGCGAGACCCGTTCCTCGCCGTACTTCTCGGTGGCGTAGCGGATCATGTCGCCGCGCCGGCGCTCATCGAAGTCGAGGTCGATGTCGGGCATCGAGATGCGCTCGGGGTTGAGGAAGCGCTCGAAGAGCAGCTTGTGCTCGACCGGGTCGAGGTCGGTGATCCGCATCGCGTACGCCACCAGCGAGCCGGCGGCCGAGCCGCGGCCGGGTCCGACGCGGATGCCGTTCTCCTTGGCGTACCGGCACAGGTCGGCGGTCACGAGGAAGTACCCCGGGAACCCCATGTTGCAGATGACGTCGACCTCGTAGTCGGCCTGCCGGGTGTGCTCCTCAGGCACCGGCTTGCCCTTGGCGGCGAACCGCTCCCGCAGCCCCTCGTGGACGAGGTGCCGCAGCCAGGTCTCCTCGGTCCAGCCCTCGGGGACGTCGACCCGTGGCATCAGGTCGGCGCCCTCGTTGAAGGTCACCTCGCAGCGCTCGGCGATCAGCAGGGTGTTGTCGCACGCCTCGGGGAACTCCGACCAGAGGTCGCGCATCTCCCGCGGGCTCTTGAGGTAGAAGTCCTGCGCGTCGAACTTGAAGCGGTTGGGGTCGGCCATCGTCTTGCCCGACTGGACGCAGAGCAGCACCTCGTGCGCCTTGGCGTCTTCCTGCTCGACGTAGTGCAGGTCGTTGGTGGCGATGAACGGCAGCGCCATGTCCTTCGCCAGCCGGATCAGGTCCTTCTGCGCCCGGCGCTCGATGTCGATGCCGTGGTCGATCAGCTCGCAGAAGAAGTTCTCCTTGCCGAAGATGTCCTGGAACTCCCCGGCCGCGCGCTTCGCCTTCTCGTACTCGCCCATCCGCAGGTAGGTCTGGATCTCACCCGAAGGGCAGCCCGTGGTCCCGATGATGTCCTTGCAGTGCTCGGCGAGCAGCTCCTTGTCCATCCGCGGCTTGTAGTAGTACCCCTCCAGGCTCGCCAGGCTGGACAGCTTGAAGAGCCGGTGCATGCCCTCGGTAGACGTCGAGAGCATCGTCATGTGGGTGTAGGCGCCACCACCCGAGATGTCGTCCTCGCCGCCGGCCCCCCAGCGGTGCCGGCTCTTGTCGAACCGGCTGCCGGGAGCGAGGTAGGACTCCTGGCCGATGATCGGCTTGATGCCGGCGGCCGTGGCCTTCTTCCAGAAGTCGAAGGCACCGAACACGTTGCCGTGGTCGGTCATGGCGATCGCCGGCATCCCCATCTCGACGGCCTTGGCGAACAGGCCGTCCAAGCGCGCCGCACCGTCGAGCATGGAGTACTCGGTGTGCACGTGCAGGTGCACGAACGAGTCGCTGCTCACGGGTGGTGCTCTCCCAGGGGTACGCCGGTGGCTGGACACAAACAAGCAGGGGCGGTCCGAGGGGAAGGCGGGCCGAACTGGACGACCAGTTTCGCACGAGCCGCCGACAGTCTCAGCGCAACACGCGGTTGGATGGGCACGTGCACATC
>JBHEMB010000436.1:0-6903 GCA_046262855.1 Mycobacteriales bacterium
ATGGGGAGCAGTGCGGCATCGCTGCTGTGCGTGAGCAGCTGCATCATCACGAACAGGCCGGAGGCCAGCACCGCACCGGCGGCGCTGTCGGCACCGAAGACGACGACAGCGGTGAACCAGACCAGGCTGCTGCCCACCGGGTCGAAGGCGCGCGAGTCGAACGACAGCGTCGTCTGCGCCAGCAGGGCACCGCCCATCCCGGCCATCACCGCGCTGATCGAGAAGGCGAACAGCGTCAACCGGCTGACGTCGAGCCCGCTCGCCCTGGCTCCGGGCTCGCTGTCGCGGACGGCCACGAGAGCGCGGCCCAGCGGCCCGGACCGCAGGTTGCGCACGACCAGCAGCGCCAGGACGAGGCAGGCCAGCTCGAACGCGTAGAAGGTGTGGTCGCCGGCCAGCGACAGCCCGAACAGGCTCGGCCGCCGGACCTCGATGCCCGCGGTCAGCGACGGCGACTCTAAGACGAAGCGGCTCACCGTGACCCCGACGGCGAAGGTGGTGAGCGCGAGGAACAGGCCGCGGCGGCGGATGGCCGGATAGCCGGTGAGGACGCCGATGGCCCCCGCCGCGAGCATGCCGCCGACCAGCGCGATCAGCTCGGGCGCACCGGTCGACAGCTTCGCGAAGAACAGCGCGCCGAGACCTGCGAAACCGGCCTGCCCCAAGGAGATCCGGCCGCCGTAGCCGGTCAGCACCACGATGCTGACCAGGACGACCGCAAGCCCCGGGACGGCCTGCGCCTGCCGCAGCGGCTCCGCCGGGTAGGTGAGCGGCGAGGCGAGCAGCACGACGCCGATGCCGTAGAGCAGGGCACTGCGGCGACGTGACGTCCGGCGCACCCGGCGGCTCGAGAAGCTGCGCGCCGTCCCGGCGTCGCCCACCTCCCGCAGGCTCGGCAGCATGAGGAGCCCGGCCAGCAGCGCGACGACGAGCAGGTTCGACTGCAGCGCCTGCAGAGCGGTGGCGAACGGCTCACGGCTCAGGTGCAGCTGGCTGAGCTCGGCCTGCGCGACACCGAGCCCGAGGCCGGCGAGCGTCGCGACGCCGAGGCTGGACAGCCGGGCCAGCACAGGGATCGCGAAGGTCTCCAGGACCACCAGCGTCAGGCCGTACGGCGTCAGCGAGAGGCTGGGGGCGAGCAGCAGCCCGGTGATGGCCGACAGGGTCGACCCGACCGCCCAGCCGAGCTGGTTGACCCGGTCCACGTCCACCCCGGAGAGCAGCGCGAGCTCGCGCCGGTCGACGACCGCCCGCACGTCCGCTCCGAGCCGCGTGGGTCCGGTCAGCACGGCGAGCACGATCGCGACCAGGCCGACGACGGCGAGCTGCACGACGGTGTCGGAGCGCACCGTCAGGTCCCCGATGTCCCAGTGGGCGGTCGGGACGACGGAGGGCGCCCGCTGCGCGGCGTTGCCCCAGAGCACGGTCGTGAGCCCGACGATGAGCACGAACAGCCCGAGGGTCGTCACGAGCGACTCCGCCGGACTGGCGTCGCGCTGCTGCAGCGGACGGAACACCGCGCGGTACCCGAGCACCCCCAGCAGCGGAGCCACGACGAGGACGCAGAGCGGCGCCGCGACGCCCTCGGGCACGCCTTGTCGGACGACCAGCTCCCAGTGCAGGTAGGCCACGAAGGTCGCCACCGCACCGTGCGCCAGGTTGAAGACGCCGGTCGCCCGATAGGTCACGACCAGCCCGATGCCGGACAGCGCCGCGACGCTGCCGAACGCCAACCCCGCCAGGGCGAGCTGGAGGGTCAGCAGCACGTCAGGCCGGCTTCACGCCGCAGCCGGCTGGCACACGTCGCACGGCACCAGCGCGAGCCGATCCGCGGCGGCCAGCGGAGCCGTGTCCTTTCCCGCGACGAGGGGACAGGTCGGGCGGTGGTACGTCGACCCGCCGGCGACGTGGACCACGTCGGCGGCGTCGAGCGCGGCCGGGACCAGCTCCTCGACGAGCAGGTCGTAGAGGGTGCTCACGCGCTGCTCGACCCGGTCGAGCCGGTCGAGCTGCCGGCGGACGTCCTGGGTCGTCAGCAGGGCCCCGGCCAGCACCACCAGGGCGATCCCCCCGAGGCCGCCGGAGAGGAGATAGGGCAGCTGCTTCGCCGTGAGCGACTCGCCGCTGACGCCGTACCAGCCGAGGACGAGGAGCAGCACTCCCCCACCGGCCAGCACCCAGGGCAGCGCGGGCTGCAGCCACTTCATGCCCAGGCCCTGCGCGTGAGCACCCGGGAGACGACCAGCGCCGAAAGAGCACCCGTCGCGAGCAGCGCATAGAGCTCGCTCAGGTCGAGGTCTTCGAGCCGGAAGGAGCGCAGCACCAGCCAGCCACCGGGGCGCGCCGGCCCGGCGACGGGCGCCGCGGGACCGCTGACCTGGCCGGTTGTCGCGGGCGGCAGGCCATCGACCGGCAGCTGGCCGGCTGGCCCGCTGGCGGCCGGCCCGCCCGGCAGCGGCAAGGTCGGGAGCCGGAAGGTGTCGTCTCTGGCGGCGAGCACGGCGACCTGGCCCAGGACGACGGAGCCCACGTAGGTGCGGTCCAGACTCGGCAGTCCGGGAACGGGCGCGCCCACGCCCTGGACCGGCACGGAGACGTCGATGCGCACGCCCGTCGCCCCGCTGCGGGCGCCGGCCGCCTCGGTGCCGACGAGGCGCACGGCCAGCCCCTGCTCGGCCAGCGCGGGCAGCGGCGTCGACCCCAGCTCCACCGGGGTGCCGGCCACCGTCACGCCGGCCGCCGCGACGTGCGGCACCGACCGTGTGCGCCCGTCCGGGCGGACGAGGACGTCGTCGGTGACCCGCAGGGAGGCGATGCCGAGCGGCCCCATCGACACGTCGTGCAAGACGGTCGCGACCTGCACGTGCATCCCGTCGTCCCTGGCCATGGTGCTGGTCGTCGACGTCGCCCCCCCGACCACCAGCCCGCCGGACGCACCGCCGGCAGCGGCCGTGGAGGCGGCGTTGCCGGTCGAGCTGGCCGAGGCCGTCGCCGTGCCCGCACCGAGGCCGGCCGGGTCCACCGTCGAGCGCTGGACGGTCGGCCAGGACGCCTCGGCGAGCAGCGGGTACGTCGGAGGCTCGACCGGGCAGGGTCCGAACTGGCCGCAGATGAGCTGTCCGGCCTGCGCCAGGAGGTCACCTGGGTAGTAGCTGGCCGCTCGCGCCTCCGAGGTGCTCGAGGCGAAGCTGCTCGACACCAGGCTCAGCGTCTGGTCGACGACATCACCTGTCGCGATGGAGAACGCGGGCTGCTGCGTCGACAGGACGCGCACAGCCGCACCCGCGGTCGTCACCGAGTAACCCGTTGGCGTCGTCGCCGCGTGTGCAGGAGCAGGCAGCGCGACGAGGACACCGAGCACGGCAGCGACTGCTGGGAGAGCACTGCGAAGAGGCAGCTCCCTCACCTCCTCCCCGGGCGACGGTACCTCGCGGCGGGACGGAAAGCCGTGAGGTCGGCTAGACGCGGCTGAGGTCGACGCCGTCGATGTAGGTACGGCCGGTGTTGAGCGTTTTCACCACCAGGGTCCCGGACCGCACGACGCCGAAGTCCTTGATCGTGATGACGCGCTTGTACGTCGTGGTGGCCGCGTTGAGGCTGACGGTCCGCAGCAGGGCGCCGTTCCAGTAGACGCCGACCGTGCCGCAGCCGGAGCAGGTGGTGGCGACCAGGTACAGCCGGCGGGCCTGCACCGCGCTGCGGGTCAGGGTCCGCCCGGACGCCCTGGTGCTGGTCACCGTGTTCAGGTAGTACGCGGAGCTGGGGGCGCGGGTCCAGCCGGTAGAGGCGACGAGTGCGCGGTCGTCGAGCGCGGTCGCCGTGCACCGCTCGGCGGACCAGGGGCTGGTGTTGCCGGCCGCGTCACGCGCGCGGGCAGAGAAGCAGTACGTGTAACCGGGCTGGGCCGGGAACACCCGGACTGTCGCCGTAGTGGCCTGCGCGCTGGTCGGGTAGGTCAGTGCACCGAAGCCGCCGTTGAACGCGGCCCGGCGGTACCGCACGTCGTAGCTCGCGATCCCTGAGCCGGCGTCCGTGCCGGCGTACCGCAGCCCGACCGTGACGGCGGTCGTGAAGACCGGGAGTGCGACGGTGCTGATCGTGGGTGCGCTCGTGTCCGCGCCGGTGACCACCGGAGCGCTCGGCGCAGAGGCCGGGCCGGTGCCGAGGGCGTTGGTCGCGGCGACCGTGAACGTGTAGGTGTGGCCCTCGGTGAGCCCGCCGATCACGGCGGACGTGACCGCGCCGACGGTCATCGTGCCCGCCGGCGCGCCGTTGTCGTTCCAGGCGATCGTGTTCCCGGTGATCGCGAGCCCGTTCTCCGCGGCCCGGGTCCACGACAGGTGGACCTCGGTCGGCAGCGCCGACGCTGCCACCCCGGTCGGGGCGCCAGGGGCACCGAAGGTCGCAGCCCACCCCATGTCCTGGAGCACGCCGACCAGGACGGGGCCGGGCCGGTGCACGACCTCCTGGTCGTTGAGGTACGGCGTCATCAGCGAGTCTGAGCTGCCCTCCCCGAAGGTCGTCTCGTCCAGGTGGGCGATCGAGCTGCCCGCCTCCCAGGACGACGGTGCGTACATCGACACGTGCGTTCCGCCGTTCGCGGTCGCGCCGCGCGCCCCGCCCCAGAACACCGGGTTCCGGTAGGCAGTGCCGAGCGCCGTGGACGGGTTCGGCAGCGAGAGCAGGGACGTCCCGTCCGCGCTCTTGAGGAACCGGTCGAAGATCATCGGCTGGGCGTCGAAGCTGCCGACGCCGCCGTTGTCGTCCGAGCTCCCAGCGAAGCCCAGGCCATGGCCCAGCTCGTGCAGCACCACGGACTCGAAGTCGATCGTGCCGGCCGGCGGGTTGCCGTCGGTGCCGTAGTAGATACCGGGCTCGGTGCTGCTGAACGCGGCGTCGATGTCGTCATAGCCCGGCGCCAGGTCCGTGCCGGCGATCGCGTCCGCGAGGGCGTCCGGGTAGTAGGAGACCCCGTCACCGAGGGCCGGGTCCTGGTTGACGCCGTCCGGGCCGGCGCTGCCCAGCACGCCCGGTCCGAGGTCGGCGAACTCGGCGTTCACCCGGATCGGCACGCCGGAGTGCAGGATGCCCGCCCAGGTGTCGACGGCCCGCTGGAACGCCGTCCGGGCCGGGGTGGTCCACGCACCGACGTAGGTCACACTCCACGTGGAGTAGTGCGTGGTCGCCGGTTCGCCGGCGACCACGTTGCTGCGGCGCAGCGCCGCGCGGCTGCTCGGCGGCGCACTCGCGCGCAGCACCTCCGTCCGCGGGCCGGCGACCCGGTGGCCGGTCGTCGCGGCCTCGGCGGGCGCGGCGGCGAAGCCGACGAAGACGAGGATCAGGGTGGCCAGGAGCGCGGTCCGTCGCTGCATCACCCGAGAAGTGTGCCGGACGGGCGGTCAGGCTGTCTCGATTTTGAGCTCACCGTCGGCGTACTGCTGGCGGAGCACCTTCTTGTCGAACTTGCCGACGCTGGTCTTGGGGACCTCCGCGATGAACGACCAGCGCTCCGGCAGCCACCACTTCGCGACCTTGTCTTCCAGGAAGCTGCACAGCTCGGCGGGCGTCGCGGCGGCCCCCTCGTCGAGGACGACGCAGGCGAGCGGCCGCTCGTCCCACCTGTCGTCGGGCACGGCGACGACAGCCGCCTCCCGGACCATTGGGTGCCCCATCAGGGCGTTCTCGAGCTCCACCGAGGAGATCCACTCGCCGCCCGACTTGATGACGTCCTTGGCCCGGTCGGTGATCTGCAGGAAGCCGTCCGGGTCGATCGAGGCGACGTCGCCGGTGCGCAGCCACCCGTCGTCGAACTTCGCGGGATCCGGGTCGCGGAAGTACGACCCGGTGATCCACGGACCCCGCACCTGGATCTCGCCGACCGACTCGCCGTCCCAGGGCTGCTCGCCCGCCTCCGCCATGATCCGGGTGTCGACGCCGAAGCTCACGCGGCCGGTGCGAGCCCGCCAGGCCCACTCGTCGTCCGCATCCCGGACAGGGTGTGCGACGGCGGCCAGCGGTGAGGTTTCGGTCATCCCCCAGGCCTGGATGATGCGGACGCCGTGCCGTTCCTGGAAGGCCTTCATGAGCGACAGGGGTACGGCGGAGCCGCCGCACGGGACGAGCCGCAACGACGACAGGTCCGTCGGGTGCTTGTCGACGTAGGCCAGCAGGTCGTTCCAGATGGTCGGCACGGCACCCGCGATGGTGGGCCGGTACGTCTCGATCATCGTGGCCAGCGGCTCGGCCTGCAGGAACCGGCCCGGCATCACGAAGTCCGCGCCCGCCATCCACGCGGCGTAGGGCAACCCCCAGGCGTTGGCGTGGAACATCGGCACAACCGGCAGGATCGTGTCGTAGTGGCCGATCCCGAAGACGTTCGCGGTGCCGACGGCCATCGAGTGCAGGTACGTCGAGCGGTGGCTGTAGACGACACCCTTCGGGTTTCCCGTGGTGCCGCTGGTGTAGCACATGGCGGCCGCGGACCGCTCGTCCAAGGTCGGCCAGCCAATGGTCGTCGGGGCCTCGGCGAGCAGCTCCTCGTAGCGGTGCACGGGCCTGCCCAGGGCGGCCGCATCGCCGTCGCCGACGAGCACGTACGACTCGACCGTCGTGAGCTCGTCGGCCACCTTCAGCAGTAGCGGGAGCACCGTCGCGTCGACGATGACCACCTTGTCCTCGGCGTGGTTGATCACATAAGCCAGCTGCTCAGGGAAGAGCCTGAGGTTCAGGGTGTGCAGCACGCCGCCCATCGAGGGGACAGCGAGGTAGGCCTCGAGGTGCTCCTTGGTGTTCCAGAGGAACGTCCCGACCCGGTCGCCCTCCACCACCCCGAGCCCGCGCAGGGCATGAGCGAGACGGATCGCACGGGCGCCCACCTCGGCATAGGTGCCTTCGCGGTGACCG
>JBHEMB010000437.1:0-5695 GCA_046262855.1 Mycobacteriales bacterium
AGTGCCGCGTCCTGGCGCGGTCCCTCTCACATCGTCGCGCGCTGCGTCCGGATCCGCTGATCGACAAAGTGAGAAGTGCCGCGTCCTGGCGCGGTCTCTCTCACATCGTCGCGCGCGGAGTCGCCCGATGGCGGCGACGCAGCGGTTCAGCGACCGCGGCGGGCGGGCTGCTGGCCGGCGCGGGCGGCGAGCTCGGCCCGGGTGCGCGCGGGTGCCGCGGGCGACGTGGCGCGCCGCGGTCCCTTGCTCTTCGCGGGAGCGGAGCTGCCCCCGGACGCAGCGGTGCGGGTCGCTTCGCGGGCCTCCGGGCTCGACACGGCGTGGCCGCGGGGAGCGCTCGCCCGGGGTCCGCCCTGGCGCGGGGCACCTGAGCGCTGCGGGGCCTGCTCGCGCAGGCTGCGGGAGGCACGCGCCCCACGGGCCTGGCGCTGGCGGGTCGGCTGCTCCTGCACCACCGGCTCGACGTAGTCGACGAGCGGCGCGGCCGGGCCGGCCAGCTCGACGATCGCGGCGTCGCCGGGGCGGACGGTGCGCGGCTGCGGCGCGATGCCGGCCTGCTTGGTGAGGGTGCGCACGTCGCGCGCCTGCTCCGGCAGCTGCAGCGTCACGACGACGCCACCGGCCCCCGCGCGGGCGGTGCGACCGGAGCGGTGCAGGTAGGCCTTGTGCTCGGTCGGCGGGTCGACGTGCACGACGATCGCGACGTCGTCGACGTGGATGCCACGGGCCGCGATGTCGGTGGCCACGAGGACGCGGGTCGAGCCGTCCATGAAGGCCGACAGGTTGCGCTCGCGCGCGCCCTGGCTGAGGTTGCCGTGCAGCTCGACCGCCGGGATGCCGGCCATGGACAGCTGCTTGGCCAGCTTCTTGGCGGTGTGCTTGGTGCGCATGAACAGCACGGCGCGGTCGTGGCCGCCGGCGAGGCCACGGACGACGTCGAGCTTGTCGGCGGCAGTCACCGCGAAGACGTGGTGCTCCATGGTGCTGACGGGCGCCACGGCAGGGTCGACCGAGTGCGTGGTCGGGCTCGACAGGTAGCGCTTCACGAGCACGTCGACGCCGTTGTCCAGGGTCGCGGAGAACAGCATCCGCTGGCCCTGCCGCGGGGTCTGGTCGAGCAGCCGCTTCACGGCCGGCAGGAAGCCGAGGTCGGCCATGTGGTCCGCCTCGTCGAGGATGGTGATCTCGACGGCGGACAGGTCGGCGAAGCGCTGCTGGATGAGGTCCTCGAGCCGGCCAGGGCAGGCGATGAGGATGTCGACGCCCGGCGCCAGCGCCTTGACCTGCGGGCCCTGGCCGACGCCGCCGAAGACGACGGCCGTGGTGAGACCGACGGTGTCGGCGAGCGGCTTGACGACGGCGAGCACCTGGTTGGCGAGCTCACGGGTCGGGACGAGCACGAGGCTGCGGGCCTGCCGGCTGCGGCGGGTCCCGCCGACGAGCCGGGCGACGAGCGGCAGGCTGAACGCCAGCGTCTTGCCGCTGCCGGTGCGGCCGCGGCCGAGGACGTCGCGACCGGCGAGGGTGTCAGGAAGGGTGGCGGACTGGATGGGGAAGGGCGAGGCGATGCCCTGGCGGGTCAGCTCTGCGCACAGGGCGGCAGGCACGCCGAGATCGGCGAAGTTCGGGGTGTTCACGTTGTCCTCTAGGTAGGCGGTCCCGGGGAGCTCTCACAACGCGTAACGACGCGGTACATCACCCTGGACGCGTCCATTGTCGCAGGTCACGCGCTCGGCCGCTGGGAAGCAGGACGTGGCGTGGGTCACTCAGGGGCATCGTGGCGTGACCACGCATGGTCGTGGCGCGAGTCACTGGCAGGCTGGGTCTCGTGACCGTCGCTCTCGGGGGCTTCCACGCCGTGAAGCACGCCTTGCGCTTCGCGCCACAGCTGGTACGGCGGATCAGTGCCCTCGACCCTGCGGCGGCCGTCGCGCTGTGCGAGGAGCTCGCTCCGGACCTGGCCACCGTGTTCGCGATGCGGGTGCTGGCCGGCAGCACCGATCATCCGACCGGCGTGGCGGGTGTCGCCGACCGGCCGGCGGAGGACCGGTCCGTGCTCTCCCGTCGTACCTCGCCGTTGGTGGTGCTCGACGACCCGCGGCACCCGGGCAACGCCGGCGCTGCCATTCGCGTCGCTGCAGCGGCGGGAGCCTCCGGCGTCGCTGTCGTCGGCTCGCTCGATCCGTGGCACCCAGCGGTGCTGCGCGGCTCGGCCGGGCTGCACTTCGCGCTCCCGGTGCTGGCTGCCGGGGTCACGGAGCTGGCGGGACAGGTGTGGACGCTGGATGCCGACGGCGACCCGCTCGGGCCGGTGCCCGACGACGTGGTGCTGGTCGTGGGCAGCGAGCGGGCCGGCGTGTCCCCGTCGCTGCGGGAACGCGCCGACCGCGTCGTGTCGCTGCCGATGACGCCGGGCGTCTCGTCGCTGAACCTGGCGACCGCCCTGGCCGCCGCGCTCTACGCGTGGAGGCTGCCCCGCTCGTAACTGTCCTGGACCTCGACCCAGACGGTCTCCGGCATGCCGACCGGCTCAGGCGCGAGCGCCGCGGCGAGGGCCGGGCCGAGCCGCGTCGAGAAGAACTCGAGAGCCTGTTCCTTGCTCTCCCAGTGGGCGACGATCCGTAGCGTGCCGTCGCCGTCGGTGCCGACCTGGCGCCAGATCAGGCCGTCGGGCTCGCTGTCGCCCTGGGCGGCCATGACCTTCCGGAAGGTCTCGAGGTTGCCGAAGGGCGGCTTCGCGATGGTGATGACGCTCATGAGGGGACCTCCTGTGTGAGCGACCGCTCGTCGGCCGCGGGAGCAAGGTCCCGCTCAGCAGGGGCTGCCCGCATCCGCCGGAATGCTCAGCTACCTACTCATCACCCACGCCGTGATCTGCGCCCTGTTGCTCAGGTCGAGCTTCATCAGGACGTGCTGCACGTGGTTCTGCGCGGTGCGCTCCGAGATGACGAGGCGCTCCGCGATCTGGCGGTTGCTCAGCCCTTCGGCCACGAGCCGGCTCACCTCCTCCTCCCGACCACTCAAGGGAGAAGCTGTATGCAGCAGGGCCGAGCTTCGCGGCATCAGCGCCGTCATGCCCAGCGAGGTGATGGCGGCGTCCGCCTGCCGCGCGAGCACCCGGTCGCCGGTCAGCTCGGCGAGGATCAGGCGTGCCTCGGCCGCGAACCCGGGTGCTCCGGCCCGCTCCGCCTCGGCGATCGCCGTCCGGAGGTCGCCGGCAGCCGCCGGGTCACCGAGCGCGGCCCGGGCCCCGCCCAGGGTGAGCGTCATCGGCCCGAGGTAGCTGACGCCGCCACCGAGGGCATGCTCCCCACGCAGCTCCTCCAGCACAGGCAGCAGCAGGCGGACGTCGTCGAGCAGGCCCAGCGAGATCGCCACGCGGGTGCCTAGCACCAGACCGGGCTGCACGAAGAAGACGGGAAGGGTCCAGCCCGGGGGCGGTCCGGCCTGCAGGTAGAGAGTGCGAGCATCCTCGGGCAGCCCCGCTTGCGTCAGCAGGAAAGCACGCGACAGCCGGCCCATCGTGACGAATCGCGGGGGCGGGTCCCACGAGGTCCGGGCGACCTCCAGCGCCCGCTCGGAGACCCCGATGTGTCCCGCCAGCGCGGCCTGCATCGCGAACCACGCGCCTCGCGCGGGGGTCGGCTCGACCGCGCTCATCTGCTCGAGGGCCCGGTCGGAGAGGGCGGCCGCCTCGGCGTACCGTCCCTGAGCCTGCGCGATGCACGCGCTCACCCGGCCGAGGTGCCAGGACGAGACGGGACCGCCGACGCGTTGCACCACGGCGGCCAGGTCCGGCAGCGCTGCCTCGGCCGCAGGGAAGTCGCCCTGCTCGGCGAGCGCCTCTACCCGCCAGAGCCGGCCCCACATCTCGTTGCGGGCGCTGCCGAGCCGCTGGGCGGCGAGCACCATTTCGTCCGCCAGCACGAGCCGCTCGGCCCGGCCGGCCGGACCGGGCAGCGCCTCTTGCCTGGCGCGCAGGGCAGCGACGCGAGCCGAGTCGTCACCGGAGGCGCGGGCCAGCTCGATGGCCTCGCGGCTGCGGGAGGCGGTGAGCTCGGTGTCTCCGTCGTAGAAGGCGAGATGGCTCATCAGCCCGAGCAGCCGAGCGCGCGTTGCGTCGTCGAGCTGCGCCTGGTCCAGCGCTTCCCGGCAGAGCTCTCCGGCAAGCACCATGACCGTCGGGTCGGGCATGGCCTCCAGCAGCAGTGCGGCCTCCGCGAAGGCCGGTGTCCCTCGAGTGAGGTCTGCCGCCTTGCGCACAGCATCGACCCAGGTGTCGAGATCGCCTGCGTAGTAGGCGGATCGGGCGAGCCCGTGCCAGCTGGCCACATCGCTGGAGTCGTGCGCGACCGCGACGCGATACAGCCGCACGGCCTCCTCGAAGGCCAGCCGGCGGACAGCTTCGCCGGCGCCCTTGGCCGCCCACTCATGAGCGGCCCTGGCATCGCCGGCGGCCACGGCGTGCCGGACCAGGTCGGCGAAGTGGTCCGCGAGGTGCGCGACGTGCCTGGCAGCGACGGCCGTGCCGACGCGGCGGTGCAGGTCGCGACGCTCGCCGTGTCCCAGGGACAGCTCGACCGCATCCCGCACGAGTGCGTGGGTGAACCGCTGGTTCTCCACGAGCCCTTGACGCACTGCCTCGTCGAGGGCGGAGAGCAGGTCGTCCTCGTCGGTGCCGCAGGCCGCGGCGACGACCTCGAGCTCGAAGTCGCGGCCCACCACCGCGGCGACCTGCAGGAACGACCGGCACGTCGGCGTCAGTCGCTCCAACCGGGCAGCGACCGCGTCGATCACCGTGCGCGGTGGCCGCCCGGGGTCCCAGCTGCCCTCGCCGATCGCCCGGGCGACCTCTCGCACGAACATCGGGTTCCCACCGGTGGCCTGGTGCACTGCCTCGGCGTGCTCGGGTGCCGGGAGCTGGGTCGCGACGTCCGCGACGTCGAGCCGTCGCAGCTCCCATCTCTCGGAGTCCGGAGTCCGGAGCAGCTCGGACAGTGCCGGCCCGGCCTCGCGCGCCGTGACGACGAGTAGCAGCGGCTGCGCGACCAACCTGTCCGCGACGTGCCGCAGCAAGGACAGCGACACCTCGTCGGCGTCATGCAGGTCGTCGAGCACCACGACGAGCGGACCCTGCACGGCCAGCAACCGCAGTACCTCGTCGACGAGCCGGAACCGCTCCTCGGGCGACTCCACGCGGCCTCCGAACACCGCGTCGGGATCAGCGCCCAACGACTCCACGACCTGCCGCCACGGCCAGTAGGCCGGCGCGCCTTCGCTCTCGACGCAGCGTCCCCAGACCACGGAGGTGCCGGTCGCGAGGGCACGTCCAGCCAGCTCACGGGCCAGTCGGGTCTTGCCAATGCCTGCTTCCCCCGTCAGCAGCAGCAACCGGCCGTGCCCTGCCTGCAGTCCCTCCAGCAGCGCCACGACGCCCGCGAGCTCGCGTGCACGCCCGACGAGCGCTTCGACATGCGTGCTCATGGGCCGCAGCCTGACAGGGTCAGGCGCACTCCTCCAAGGCCGCCTGGATGCGGCTGGTGGTGCCGCGCAGGAACTCCGGAGACATCGCGTTGTCGAGGGCGGTCCGCAGCATCAGCGCCATCAGGTAGCCCGGGTCGCTGGCCAGTGCCCGATCGAGCGCGATGTTCGTGATCGAGCCCGCGCCTTCGCAGTACGTCACCCACGCCAGTGC
>JBHEMB010000438.1:0-4097 GCA_046262855.1 Mycobacteriales bacterium
GTGCAGGGTGGGTGCCCGGTTGAGCAGCACCGGGTGCTCGGTGATGACCTCTTCGAGCACGTCCCACACGACCGGACGGGCCCGCTCCACCATGCGCTTCGCGGACTTGATGTTCTGCGCGTGGTTGAGGTCGACCAGCCGCTTCATGACGAACGGCTTGAACAGCTCGAGCGCCATCTGCTTCGGCAGGCCGCACTGGTGCAGCTTGAGCTGCGGGCCGACGACGATGACCGAGCGGCCCGAGTAGTCGACACGCTTGCCGAGCAGGTTCTGGCGGAAGCGTCCCTGCTTGCCCTTGAGCATGTCGGACAGCGACTTGAGCGGCCGGTTGCCCGGGCCTGTCACCGGCCGGCCACGACGGCCGTTGTCGAACAGCGCGTCCACGGCCTCCTGCAGCATGCGCTTCTCGTTGTTGACGATGATCTCGGGCGCACCGAGGTCGAGAAGCCGCTTGAGGCGGTTGTTGCGGTTGATGACGCGGCGGTAGAGGTCGTTGAGGTCCGACGTCGCGAACCGGCCACCGTCGAGCTGCACCATCGGGCGCAGGTCCGGCGGGATGACCGGGACGCAGTCGAGGAACATGCCCTCCGGGCTGTTGCGGGTGTTGAGGAACGCCGCGACGACCTTGAGCCGCTTGAGCGCGCGGACCTTCTTCTGGCCCTTGCCGGAGCGGATCGTCTCGCGGAGCAGCTCACCCTCGGCCTCGAGGTCGAAGCCGATCAGCAGCTTCTGGAGCGCCTCGGCGCCCATGCCGCCCTCGAAGTAGTCGCCGTAGCGGTCGCGGAGCTCGCGGTACAGGGTCTCGTCCGCGATCAGCTGCTTCGGCTCGAGCTTCTTGAAGGTGTCGATGACCTCCTCGAGCTTGTCGAGCTCGCGCTGCGCGCGGTCGCGGAGCTGACGGAGCTCGCGCTCCGCGCCCTCGCGGACCTTGCGACGCACGTCGCCCTTCGCGCCCTCGGCCTCGAGGACACCGAGGTCCTCCTCGAGCTTCTTCTGCCGGGCCTCGGCGTCGTTGTCACGACGGTCCTCGATCCGCTTGCGCTCGACGCCGATCTCGGCCTCCAGCGTCGGGAGGTCCTTGTGGCGCTTGTCGTTGTCGACCGACGTGATGAGGTAGGCCGCGAAGTAGATGATCTTCTCGAGGTCCTTGGGCGCCAGGTCGAGCAGGTAGCCCAGCCGGCTGGGAACGCCCTTGAAGTACCAGATGTGCGTGACGGGGGCGGCCAGCTCGATGTGGCCCATCCGCTCACGACGCACCTTGGCGCGGGTGACCTCGACGCCGCAGCGCTCGCAGATGATGCCCTTGAAGCGGACCCGCTTGTACTTGCCGCAGTAGCACTCCCAGTCCCGGGTCGGACCGAAGATCTTCTCGCAGAAGAGGCCGTCCTTCTCGGGCTTGAGGGTGCGGTAGTTGATGGTCTCGGGCTTCTTCACCTCGCCGTGGGACCACTGACGGATGTCGTCAGCAGTGGCGAGGCCGATGCGCAGTTCGTCAAAGAAGTTGACGTCGAGCACGGTGCCTTCTCTCTTGGCTCTAGCTAGGAAAAAAGTCTGTTGGGGCGAGGAGACCGGGGTACGGCGGTCCGCCGTACCCCGGTCTCGTTAGACCTCTTCGACGGAGCTGGGCTCACGCCGGGACAGGTCGATGCCGAGCTCTTCCGCTGCGCGGAAGACGTCCTCGTCGGTGTCGCGCATCTCGATGGCCATGCCGTCGCTCGAGAGCACCTCGACGTTGAGGCACAGCGACTGCATCTCCTTGATGAGCACCTTGAAGGACTCGGGGATGCCGGGCTCGGGGATGTTCTCGCCCTTGACGATGGCCTCGTAGACCTTCACGCGGCCGAGCACGTCGTCGGACTTGATGGTGAGCAGCTCCTGCAGCGCGTAGGCCGCGCCGTAGGCCTGCATCGCCCACACCTCCATCTCACCGAAGCGCTGGCCACCGAACTGCGCCTTACCACCCAGCGGCTGCTGCGTGATCATCGAGTACGGGCCGGTGCTGCGGGCGTGGATCTTGTCGTCCACGAGGTGCAGCAGCTTCAGGATGTAGATGTAGCCGACACTGACCGCGCCGGGGAAGGGCTCGCCGGAGCGACCGTCGAACAGCTCGGCCTTGCCGTTCTCACCGATCAGGCGGACGCCGTCACGGTTGGGAAGGGTCGACCCGAGCAGGCCGATGATCTCGTCCTCACGAGCGCCGTCGAAGACCGGCGTCGCGGTGTTGGTGCCGGCCGGCGCCTCAGCAGCGGAGATGCTCTTGAGACGGTCCTGCCAGACGCCCTTGCCCTCGGCCTTCCAGCCGGACTTGGCGATCCAGCCGAGGTGCGTCTCGAGGACCTGGCCGACGTTCATGCGGCCCGGCACGCCGAGCGGGTTGAGGACGATGTCGACCGGCGTCCCGTCCTCGAGGAACGGCATGTCCTCGACGGGCAGGATCTTGGCGATGACGCCCTTGTTGCCGTGCCGGCCGGCCAGCTTGTCGCCGTTGCTGATCTTGCGCTTCTGGGCGACGTAGACGCGGACCAGCTCGTTGACGCCCGGGGGCAGCTCGTCGCCGTCCTCGCGCGAGAACACCCGGACACCGATGACCTTCCCGGACTCGCCGTGCGGGACCTTGAGCGACGTGTCGCGGACCTCGCGGGCCTTCTCGCCGAAGATCGCGCGCAGCAGCCGCTCCTCGGGGGTCAGCTCGGTCTCGCCCTTGGGCGTGACCTTCCCGACCAGGACGTCACCCGGGGTGACGTCGGCACCGATGCGGATGATGCCGCGCTCGTCGAGGTCGGCGAGGACCTCCTCGGAGACGTTCGGGATGTCCCGGGTGATCTCCTCGGCGCCGAGCTTGGTGTCGCGGGCGTCGATCTCGTGCTCGTCGATGTGGATCGAGGTGAGCACGTCGTCCTGCACGAGGCGCTGCGAGAGGATGATCGCGTCCTCGTAGTTGTGGCCCTCCCACGGCATGAACGCGACGAGCAGGTTCTTGCCGAGGGCCATCTCCGCGTTGTCGGTGCAGGGACCGTCGGCGATGACCTGACCGACCTCGACCCGCTGCCCCTCCTCGACGATGGGCTTCTGGTTGATGCAGGTGCCCTGGTTGGAGCGGCGGAACTTCGCGAGGCGGTAGGTCCGGCGGGTGCCGTCGTCGTGCATGACGGTGATGTAGTCGGCGGACTGCTCCTCGACCACACCGGCCTGCTCCGCGGTGATGACGTCACCGGCGTCGACGGCGGCGCGGTACTCCATGCCGGTGCCGACGAGCGGCGACTCGGAGCGGAGCAGCGGCACGGCCTGGCGCATCATGTTGGAACCCATGAGGGCGCGGTTGGCGTCGTCGTGCTCGAGGAAGGGGATCATCGCGGTCGCGACCGAGGTGATCTGGCGCGGCGACACGTCCATGTAGTCGACGCCGGTCGGGTCGATGTAGTCGACCTCGCCGCCCTTCTTGCGGACCAGCACCTTGGACTCGGAGAAGGAGTTCTTGTCGTTCAGCGGGCTGTTGGCCTGCGCGACGACGTGCTTGTCCTCCTCGTCGGCGGTGAGGTAGTCGACCTGGTCGGTGACCTTGCCGTTGACGACCTTCCGGTACGGCGTCTCGACGAAGCCGAAGGAGTTGACCCGTGCGAAGGTCGCGAGCGAGCCGATCAGGCCGATGTTCGGACCCTCAGGCGTCTCGATCGGGCACATCCGGCCGTAGTGGCTGGGGTGCACGTCGCGGACCTCGAAGCCGGCGCGCTCACGGGACAGACCGCCGGGGCCGAGCGCCGACAGGCGGCGCTTGTGGGTCAGGCCCGACAGCGGGTTGGTCTGGTCCATGAACTGGCTGAGCTGGGAGGTCCCGAAGAACTCCTTGATGCTCGCCACGACCGGACGGATGTTGATCAGGGTCTGCGGCGTGATCGCCTCGACGTCCTGCGTGGTCATGCGCTCGCGCACGACGCGCTCGGTGCGGGAGAGGCCGACCCGGATCTGGTTCTGGATCAGCTCGCCCACCGTGCGCAGGCGGCGGTTGCCGAAGTGGTCGATGTCGTCGGTCTCGACCGGCACCTCGACGTTCGCCACGCTGGTCATCTTGTCCTCGCCGGCGTGGAGCCGGACCAGGT
>JBHEMB010000439.1:0-11898 GCA_046262855.1 Mycobacteriales bacterium
TGCGCGACGCCGAGCAGCGTCATGTCGCTGAGGTACGCCAACCCGAGCTCGTGCACGGTCGGATCGTCCGGCAACCGGCCGCGGTGCCGGAACCAGAACTGCTGCACCATGCCCTGCGGGTCGGGAACCGGCCGGACGTCCCAGTCCGGCCACTCGCCGACGAAGCCTGGCCAGGGCTCGACGTCGGGCAGCTCCTCTGCGGGGACGACGACGGGGGCCGGCTCGGCGTGCTCCGGGCCAGGGTCGCCGCGGTGGAACGAGGCGAGCATCACGAAGACGGTCCGCCCGGACTGCACGGCTGAGACCTGCCGGGTGCAGAAGGAACCGCCGTCACGGGTGCGCTCCACCGCCAGCTCGACAGCGGCGAGGGGATCGGCCTCGCGCAGGAAGTAGGCGTGCATGCTGTGCGGCGCCTGCTCCTTCGGCACCGTCCGGGTCGCTGCAGCGAGGGCCTGCGCCGCCACCTGTCCCCCGAAGCTACGTCGCAGGGTGGTCGGCACCGCTGGGCCGCAGAAGCGGTCGTGGCTGAGATCGGTCAGGTCCAGTGCGGCGAGCAGACCGCTCACGGCGACAGCGGGCGTGACGGGCTGCCCAAGGTCTCAGGCATGAGCGGCCACGGACTGCCGCAGCGTGTCCTTCACGACCTTGCCCGTCGCGTTCACCGGCAGCTCCGTCCTCACCTCGACCCGTCGAGGAGCCTTGTAGTTGGCCATCTCGTCCCGAGCCCAGGCCATGATGTCATCCGCGGTCGTGGTCGACTCCGGGGCCAGTACGACGTAGGCCATGCCGACCTCCCCGAGCCGCGCGTCCGGGATGCCGATGACGGCCGCCTGCCGGATGTCCGGGTGCCGGAGCAGTGCGTTCTCGATCTCGGCGGGGTAGGCGTTGAAACCGCCCACGATGAACATGTCCTTGGCCCGTCCCACGATGCGCAGGCAGCCCTGCTCGTCGAGGGTCGCGAGGTCGCCGGTGCGCAGCCAGCCGTCCTCGGAGAGCACCTCCGCGGTCGCTGCCGGATCGTCGAGGTAGTGCGACATGATGCTGCCGCCCCGCAGCAGCACCTCACCTGCCTCCCCGGGCGCCACGTCGTTGCCGTCGCCATCGACGATCCGCAGCTCGAAGCCCGGCCGTGGCCGGCCGACCGTCGTGGCGATGGTCGTCGCGTCGTCGTCCGGACCGGTCGCTGCGGCCGTCCCGCCCTCTGTCAGGCCGTAGCCGGTGATGACCGTTTCGAAGGGCAGCTCGTCGAAGACCCGCCGGATCAGCTCCACGGGGATATCGGCAGCGCCGGTGACGGCGACCCGAAGCGTCGACAGGTCGTGGCCGTCTCGTTCCGGGTGGTCGAGCAGCGCCTGGTACAGCGTCGGCGGACCGGGCAGCACGGTGATCCGCTCTGCCTCCACCAGGGTCAGCACCCGCTCGGGGTCGAACACCGGCTCCGGCACCATGGTCGCGCCTGCGACCAGACAGGCCAGGATGCCGGCTTTGAGACCGAACATGTGGAAGTAGGGGTTGACCATCAGGTAGCGGTCGCCGGCCTTCAACCCCGACATCGCGACCCAGTCGGTCGCGACCTGGAGCGTCCGGCCGTGCGTCTGCACGACGCCCTTCGGGACACCGGTCGTCCCGGACGTGAACAGGATGTCCGACCAGTCGTCCGGTCCGAGCGCAGCCGCCCGTCGCGAGACCTCGGCGCGCGCTTCCGGCGTACCCCGGTCGAGGAAGTCGCCCCATGAGACGGAGCCCTCGACGACGGGACCGCGGGCCACCACCACGGTCTTCATCGTCGGCAGCGCCACGTCCCGGAGCATGGCGACGTAGTCGGTGCCGTGGAAGTCGGTGACCGTGACGAGGGTACGGGCCCCGCTGCGCAGCAGGATGTCCTTGGCCTCGGCACCCTTGAAGCGGGTGTTCACCGGGACGAGCACCGCCCCGGCCTCGAACAGGCCCAGGGCGGCGACCACCCACTCGGTGCTGTTCGGCGCCCAGATCGCCACCCGGTCGCCCGGCTGCACCCCCGACGCCACGAGCGCCGCTGCGAAGCCGTGGGCGGACGAGGCGAGCTCGGCATAGGTCAGCCGGGTCGCCCCGTCCACGACAGCGGTCCGATTGCCGTGCCCCGCCGCAGTGGCAGCGAGCACCGCTGCGATCGAGGGGGCAGCCGTCACTGGAGGACGGACTCCTTGACGTTCATCAGCCGGGCGAGGTTCCCGCCCATGATCTTGCGCTTCGTCGTGTCCGGGACCCCGTCGAGCTCCTTGGCGTAGCTCACCGGGTCGGCCAGGCCCTCCGGGTGCGGGAAGTCCGAGCCGAACAGCACCCTGTCCTCGCCAATCAGCTCGGCCAGCGCACCCAGGTCCTCTTCCCAGAAGGGGCTGATGTGGATGTTGCGCTTGAGCACCTCGACCGGGTCCTCCATGAAGTCCTGCGGCATCTTCTTGTAGAGGTCCTTCAGGCCCTGGAGCAGCGGAGCGACCCAACTGCTGCCGTTCTCGATCACCGCGATCTTCAGCGTCGGGAACCGGGACAGCGCGCCGTGGCAGATCAGGGAGGCGACCGCGTCCTCGATCGGGCGCCACGACGACAGCATCCGGAACGCCTGCGGCTGGAACGGCAGGAACTCGCTGTTGTTGCCCATCCAGTCGTTGGTGTAGCGCTCGTAGCCGCTGTCCGACGAGTGCAGCGCGACGAGGATGTCGTGCTCGACGACCTTCGCCCAGAACGGGTCGAACTCCGGGAGCGCGAACGAGCGCGGTCCGCGGTAGCCGTAGGCCGGCGCCGGCCGGAGCAGGATCGCGCGGGCACCCCGCTCGACGACCCACTCGAGCTCCTCGATCGCCTTGTCGACGATGCCGGGGGTGATGACCGGCGTGGTGAAGATGCGGTCCTCGTGGTTGAAGGTCCAGGTCTCGTAGAGCCACTGGTTGAGCGAGTGCACGACCGCGGCTGTCATGTCGGGGTCTTCCCGCAGCCGCTCCTCGATGAGACTCGCCAGAGTCGGGAACATCAGCGTCCGGTCCAGCCCCTGCTCGTCCATCAGTGCGAGCCGTGCGACCGGCTCGCGGAACGCGTCGGTGGACTTGATCGGCTCTCCGAAGATCTCCCGGCGGTTCTTCCCGTCGGGGTTCCCGTGCCGGTAGTAGTCCTCCATGCTGCCGGGCCGGGCCACCACGTCGAACGTGGGGTTCGGGATGTACTCGCTGATCTGGCCGCGGATGACGATCTTCGTGCGGCCGCGGACCTCGACGTAGTCGATGGCGCCCTTGTAGTGGTCCGGGAGGTACTTGGTGAGTGCCTCACGGGTTTCGTACAGGTGGTTGTCGGCGTCGAACACCGGGACGTCCCCCGACATGGAGTCCTCTTTCCCTCGTTGAGAATCAGATTCTTACAATAGAGAGTACACGTGTTTAGCCGTTCTTCAAGACCTCTTCGGTGTGCTCCCCGAGACGGGGAGCAGGGCGGTACGACGGCAGCACCCCGGCGACGCGGACCGGGTTGCCGACCGTGCGTACCGAACCGCCGTCGTCCGTGCTGATCGGCACGACCATCTCCCGCTCCGCGACGAAGTCTCCGGCGAGGGCCTCGGCCAGCGTCGCCACCGGACCCACGGGAACGCCCAGCGGGCGCAGCCGGTCCAGCCACTCGGCCGTCGTGCGCGTGGACCAGATCTCAGCGAGCAGCGACGCGAGCTCGTCACGGCGGGCCGCGCGGTCGGCCATGGTCGTGAAGCGCGGATCCTCGGCCAGCGCCGCGCCACCGAGCTCCGCGGCCAACCGCTGCCAGAACCCGTCGTGCGCGACGAAGACGGCGAGGTGCCCGTCAGCCGTCGCGAACAGCTGCGCGGGCGCGTAGAACCCGTGTGCCCCAAGGGATGGGCGGGTCGGCTCCCCGCCGCCGTTGAGGACGCTCGCCGCCCGGTAGTTGAGCTGTGACAGCAACGTGTCGTGCAGCGAGACGTCGAGCTGACCCCCCTCGCCGCGCACGATGGCGGACACCAGGCCGAGCGCGGCGAAGACAGCGACGCTGTTGTCAACGACGGAGTATCCGGCAAGCGACGGTGGCCCGTCCGGCTCGCCGGTCATGGCCGCCACGCCGGTCTCGGCCTGCACGACGTAGTCGAAGGACGGGCTGTCGGCACGCGAGCTGTCGAGGCCGTAACCCGTCACGGCGACGCAGACGATCCGCTCGTTCCACCTGCGCAGTGCGTCGTAGGTCAGGCCCAGCTTGCGGATGGTCGAGCCCTTCATGTTCACGAGCAGCGCGTGGCTGTCCGCGACCAGCCGACCCAGCTGCTCCTGGCCGTCCGCCGTACCGAGGTCGATGACGACGCCCCGCTTGTTGCGGTTGAGGCTCGCAAAGTACGGCGAGACGCCGCCGGCACCGACGGCGCCGACCGCGCGGGCGAGGTCCCCCGTGGGTGGCTCGACCTTGATGACGTCGGCACCGAGGTCGGCGAGCAGCATGCCCGCGTACGGACCGGCGAGGACCTGGCCGATCTCGATGACGCGGATGCCCGCCAGCAGGGGGGTGCTCAGAGCGACGCCGCCAAGGTGGACAGGAACTCCCTGGTGCGCTTCGACGACGCGATCAGCTCGTCGCGGTCCTTGCCGATCGGGACGACGCGGACCGACACGTCCGTCGTCCCGGCGTCGGCAAAGGACCGCAACCGCTTCTCGATGCTCGCTTCGCTGCCCGCGGCGAGGATGTCGCCGATCTGCTGGGCGTCACCGTGGTCGAGCAGCTTCTGGTAGTTGGGGCTGACCTCAGCCTCGGACAGCAGCCGGTTGGTCCGGGCGACGGCGACGTCGATCTCGGAGTCGGCGCACAGGCAGACGGGAATGCCGGCGACGACCCTCGGGGTCTTCCGGCCCGCTTCCTCCGCGGCCTTGTTGATGTTCGGGACCACGTGGTCGGCGATCGCTCGCTCGTCGGCCATCCAGAGGATGGTGCCGTCGGTCTGCTGTCCCGCGAGCTTGAGCATCAGCGGACCGAGAGCCGCGATGAGCACGGGCGTCGGGGTCACGTCGGTGATGTCGAGGGGGTTGTGCACCGTGAAGGTCTCGTTCTCGACGTCCACCACGCCAGGACCTGCGAACGCCTTCGTCAGGACGTCGAGGTACGCGCGCATCGTCGGCACCGGCTTCTCGTAGGGCAAGCCGAGCATGTCCTGGATGACCCAGTGGTGCGAGACCCCGAGCCCCAGCGACAGCCGGCCCTGCGCGACCGCCTGCACCGACAGTGCCTGCTGGGCCAGCGAGATCGGATGCCGCGGCTGGACGGGGATGACAGCCGTACCGATCTCGATCCGGCTCGTGTTGAGCGCCACGAGCGTCGCCGCTGTGAGCGCCTCGAAGTTGTCAGGGATCTGCGGGATCCAGACCGAGGCGAGGCCCGCTTCCTCCGCCCACCGGGCGTCGGCGACGAGCCGCTCCACCTTGGTCGCGTAGCGACCTCGCTCCGGGCCGACCATCACGCCGATGCGCATCCGCGATCTCCTTGGGACTGGTGCGAGAACCATGTTCTTGTCCTAGACTAACGCCTCTTTCTTTTTTTGCGAAGAGGTTCCTAGGAGGCGCACGTGGCGGACGACCGACGGATGTTCATCGGGGGACGCTGGCAGGCACCCAGCACCGACGCGGTTCTCGAGGTGGTCTCGCCGCACACGGAGCAGGTCATCGCCACCGTCGCCGAGGCGGGCACGCAGGACGTGGATCGGGCCGTGACGGCCGCTCGGAAGGCGTTCGACGAGGGCCCCTGGCCGCGCACGGATCCCAAGGAGCGGATCGACGCCGTACGGCGATTGGCGGCCCTCTACAAGGAGCGCCGCAAGGAGATGGCCCAGCTCATCACCGCGGAGATGGGCGCACCTATCAGCTTCTCGAAGTTCTCCCAGGCGACGCTGCCCATGATCCTCATGGAGGCGCTCGCCGACGCGGCCGAGCAGGTCGCGTGGGAGGAGCCGCGCCGCGGGCACTACGGCGGCGACGTGCTGCTGCGCCGGGACCCGATCGGCGTCGTCGCCGCCATCGTGCCGTGGAACATGCCGCAGTTCCTGCTGGTCGGGAAGCTCGCGCCCGCTCTGCTCGCCGGCTGCACCATCGTGGTGAAGCCGAGCCCCGAGACCCCGCTGGACGCCTTGCTGCTCGCCGAGCTGGTCGAGCAGGTCGGCCTCCCCGAGGGCGTCGTCAGCATCCTGCCCGCCGGCCGCGAGGTCGGGGCACACCTGGTGTCGCACCCGGGCATCGACAAGGTCTCGTTCAACGGGTCGACGGCTGCCGGGCGTGCCGTCGCTGCCGCCTGCGGCCAGGCCCTCAAGCCGGTGAGCCTCGAGCTCGGCGGCAAGTCGGCGGCGGTCGTGCTCGACGACGCGGATCCCGTGGCGGTCGCGCAGGGGATCAAGGTGGCAGGGCTCATGAACAACGGGCAGGCGTGCGTCGCCCAGACCCGGGTCCTCGTCCCCGCCAGCCGCGCTGCTGAGTTCACCGACGCGTTGGCCGCGATGGTCGAGGGCCTGCCCGTCGGTGACCCCTCCGATCCGGCCACCGAGCTCGGTCCGTTGGTCGCGCAACGGCAGCAGCAGCGGGTCCGGGACTACATCGCATCCGGCCAGGAGCAGGGCGCGCGGCTCGTGGCCGGTGGCAGCGAGATGCCGGCTGGTGTCGAAAGCGGCTGGTACGTCCGGCCGACCTTGTTCGCGGACGTCGACAACAGCATGCGGATCGCGCAGGAGGAGATCTTCGGCCCCGTCCTCTCGGTGATCTCCTACGCCGACGTCGACGAGGCGGTCCGGATCGCCGACGACTCGCCGTACGGGCTGTCCGGGTCCGTGTGGACCGCCGACGGCGCCCGCGGCCTCGACGTCGCGCGCCGGGTCCGCACCGGGACGTTCGGCGTCAACCAGCCGTACAGCATGGACCCCGCCGCGCCGTTCGGCGGCGTGAAGGCGAGCGGCATCGGCCGGGAGCTCGGCCGCGAGGGCATCGAGAGCTACCTCCAGGTCAAGGCCATCTCCGTCGCCCCCTGACGCCTCCGTGCCGACAAAGTGAGACGTGCCGCGCCCTGACGCGGTCGAACTCACATCGTCTGGGGGAGGCCCTCCGCACCATTGCGGACAAAGTGAGACGTGCCGCGCCCTGACGCGGTCGAACTCACATCGTCGGGCCGGGGCTCAGCTGGGCAGCAGGTCCTCGGGGCGGAGGTGGGGCACGTCGGACCCGGCTCCGACGATCGCGGCCGGGTCGTAGCCGTCGGGGAGCGGCCGGAAGGACGGCGCCCGTCGCTCGACCATGCTCGCGACGCCCTCCGCGAGGTCGACGTCTGCGACGGTGTGCGCCATCGCGAGGTAGCTGCGCCCGAGGGCAGCCGCCAGCCCCGGCCCGGCATCGAGGTGCAGCTGGTGCCGCATCAGCGCCATCGAGGTGGGCGCGCAGTTCGCCGCGAGATCGGCGGCGTAGGACAGCGCGAAAGACATCAGCTCCGTGGGCTCGAGGACCCGATGGACCAGGCCGAGGGCGGCCGCCTCGTCCGCCTCGACCGTGCGTCCTGAGATCAGCAGCTCGGTCGCAACACCAGTCCCGACGAGACGCGGCAGCAGCCAGGTGATGCCGTACTCGCCGGCGAGGCCGCGACGTGTGAAGGCCGTGGCCAGCCGGGCGCCGCGGGCCGCGAACCGCACGTCGCACAGCAGCGCCTGAACGAGACCGATGCCGGCGCAGCCGCCGTTGATCGCGGCGATCATCGGCTTGCGGAGCGCCCAGGGCCGGTACGGCGACCGCCGGCCGTCCTGGCGAAGCGGCCCACCCGCGACCTGCTCCAACCGACCGGTGTCCATGCCGGGGCAGAACGACGAGCCACTGCCCGTGAGCACGACGGCCCGCACCCGCTCGTCGCGGTCGAGCTCGTCGAGCAGGCCGAAGTAGCGGTGCTCCATCTCCGCCGACCAGGCGTTCTTGCGGTCGGGCCGGTTCAGCGTCAGCAGTGCGACGCCGTCATCGCGGACCTCGGCAAGGACGAGGTCGATCACGCCTTGGGCACCTCGAGCACCAAGGCGGTCGACATGCCGCCGCCGGCGCACATGGCCGCGACGCCGACGCCACCACCCTGGCGGGAGAGCTCGTGAATCAGCGAGATGACCATGCGCGCGCCCGTCATGGCGATCGGGTGTCCGAGGCTGCAGCCGCTGCCGAGCACGTTCACGCGGTCCTCGTCGATGCCGAGCATCCGCGTCGTCGCGACGCACATCGAGGCGAAGGCCTCGTTCAGCTCCCAGAGGTCGACGTCCTCGATCTTCACGCCGGTCCGGGCAAGGGCCTTGGGGATGGCGACCGTGGGGGCCAGGCCGGTGTCGGCGGGAGTGACACCGGCCGACGCCCAGCCGCGTACGACGGCAAGGGGCCGCAGCCCGAGGTCCGCGGCAGAGCCTGCCGCCATGAGGACCATCGCGGCGGCCCCGTCGTTGACGCCTCCGGCGTTGCCGGCAGTGATGCTGAAGCCCTCGATCTCCGGGTGCAGCGGCTTGAGCGAAGCCAGCTTCTCCATGCTGCTGCTGCGCGGGTGCTCGTCGACGGAGAACAGCCGCGAGCTGCCGTCCCGGCCCTTGACCGGCACCGGGACGATCTCGTCGACGAACGCGCCGGCCCCGATCGCCGCCAGTGCCCGCTCGTGGGAGCGCAGCGCCCACGCGTCCATCTGCTCACGCGTCACGCCGGCCTTGACCGCCGCGTTCCAGCCGACGGTGATGGACATGTCGCGGTTCGGGGCGTCCGGCGTCTCGCGGTGGCTCGGCGAGCTCCAGTCCTCCCACTCGTCGCTGCCCGGGACGCGGCGAGTCGACCGGGGGGACGTCGACTGGGAGTGCACGCCGCCGGCGACGACACACCGGTCCATGCCGGTCCGGATCGATGCGGCCGCGGTCTACACAGCGGACAGGCCGGAGGCGCAGTGCCGGTTGATCGCGACCCCGGGCGCGCTGACGAGCCCGGCCTCGAGGGCGACGTACCGGGCGATGTCGCCACCGCCGTACAAGGTCTCCCCCAGGACGACGTCGTCGACGAGCAACGGGTCGACCCCGGCACGCGAGACAGCCTCGGACACGGCGAGCGTGCCGAGCGCGAACGCGTCCACGTCGACGAGGGAGCCCTTGAAAGCGGTCCCGACCGGGGTGCGGGCGGTCGAGACGATGACGGCGTCGGTGTTCACGTGGGTGCTCCTGCTCTGCTGCGGATGAGGCTGTCCTGGACGAACGAGGCGACGAGCTGACCGTCGGTGCGGAAGACGTCAGCCCGGCCGTAGCTGCGGCCGCGTCCGGCATACGGGCTGGAGTGCCGCAGCAGCAGCCAGTCCGCTGCCGAGAACGGCTCGTGGAAGGTGAGGGTGTGGCTGATGACGCCGGTCGTGACGGTGACGTGGGCCTGGGACTGACCGACGCCGGGATGCGGTCGCATGGCGGTGCCGATGAGGAAGAAGTCCGTCGCGAAGGCGAGCAGCGCCTGGCCCGTCACCGGATCCGAGGGAGCGCCCGCGAACCGGGTCCACACGTCGAGCTCCGCGGGCCCGACGGCGGAGGGGTCGTCGATGTCAGCCAGGAGGACGTGCTCCCACTCGCCGGTGGCCTCCGACGAGGGCGGCGCCGGCAGCGCCGAGGGCGGCGCGGCGTGCCTGATGAAGTCCGGCTCGTCGGCGCTGAGCAGCACCAACGAGCTCGTGCACACGGACCCGCCCTGGCTGATGGTCACCGCCGAGCTCGCGAAGCCACGGCCGCGCTGCAGCTCCTGCACGTGCACGTCGAGCGGCTCCTCGGGTGAGGCGCCCCGAGCGAAGACTGTCGAGACCGTCTTCACGGTCTTGCCCTCGTGCCCGAGCGCGCCGGCGACGACCGCCTGCGCGAGCAGCTGCCCGCCGAACACGACCGAGTGCCCGACTCGCACGCTGTCCGCGCGGAAGCAGCCCGGGGCTACCTGCTCCAGCTGCAGGGCACCGAGCAGCGCGTCGAGAGCAACCACGGAGCTACGTCGAGACGAAGCGCAGGCCGCCGTCGAGCCGGAGGTTCTCGCGGTTGAGGTAGGAGTTGCGCACGATCGACTCGACGAGCAGCGCGAACTCCTCGGGACGACCCATCCGCTTGGGGAACACGACCCCCGCGGCCGGGTCCTCCTTGAGGTGCGGCAGCGCGCCGAGCATCCGGGGGGTGCCCATGGTCCCTGGAGCGATGCAGCAGACCCGGATGCCGTAGGCGGCGAGGTCGCGTGCCATCGGCAGCGTCATGCCGACAAGGCCGCCCTTCGACGCGCTGTATGCCTGCTGCCCGACCTGGCCGTCGAAGGCGGCGACCGACGCGGTGAACATCATCACACCGCGCTCGTTGTCTTCCAGCGGGGCGAGCTTCGCGCATGCGGCGGCGAAGAAGCGGCTCACGTTATAGGTGCCGATGAGGTTCACGTTGATCACGCGCGCGAAATCTTCCAGCGCCGCGGGGCTGCCGTCCTTCTGCACGACGCGCCTGGCCGAGCCGATGCCGGCGATGTTCATGCAGATGCGCGCGGCGCCGTGCTTGTCGGTCGCTTTCGCGAGCGCGGCCTGCACGCTTTCCGCATTGGTGATGTCGCACTGGCACGCGACGCCGCCGATCTCGCTTGCGACCTTGTTCGCCCGGTCCGCATTCACGTCGAGCACCGCGACCTTCGCGCCCAGCCGCGCCAGTTCCCGCGCCGTCGCTTCACCCAGGCCCGATGCGCCACCGGTGACGATGGCCGCGTGTCCTTCGATCTTCATGTCTTCCCCGGTTTCAGCGTGGCGGGCAGGCGGTCTTCATGGAAATCCTGCACCAGCGTGTCACGATGCTTGAGCACGGCGCGCTGGTTGATGGAGCCCTTGTCGGTGACTTCGCCCTTGTCGATGGAAGGCGGCTCGGCCAGCACGTGCATCCGCGCGACGCGACTGGCGCTGCCGGACGCTTGCGCCGCCAGTTGGTTCAAGGCTTTCTGCAAGTGCGCGTGCAATGCGGCCGCATCAAGCGCGCGCGCAGCTGCAGTCGGGAACACAAGGGCGCCGACTTCGTTGCAATTGAGGCCGGTGATCACCGCGTCCTGCACATAGGGCGCGCCCGCGGCGATGATCTTCGCGCGCAGCGGCCCGACGCTGACGAACGTGCCCGTGGCCAGCTTGAAATCCTCCGCGATGCGGCCGTCGAACTTCAAGCCCTTGTGCGGGTCGCTGGGGTCGATCCACAGCACCGCATCGCCGGTCTTGAAGAAGCCTTCGTCGTCGAAGTTCTCCGAGGTTGCCTGCGGCGCGCGCCAGTAACCCGGCGTGACGTTCGGGCCCTTGTAGCGGATCTCGGTTTTTCCATCGGACGGAACGAGCTTGAGTTCCATGCCCGGAGTCGGCAGGCCGATGTAGCCGGATTTCACTTCGGGGCTGGTGATGAACAAGGCGAACGGCGACGATTCCGTCATGCCCAGGCCCGTGCCCATCACGATGCGCTCGCCGATCTCGGCTTCCTGCACCTCATGCAGCAGGTCCCACACCGGTTGAGCGAGCGCCGCACCGGCATAGAAGAACATGCGGACGCGCGACAGCAGCTTCTTGCGCAGCTCGGGCTCGGCCTTCATCGCATGCGCGATGGCTTCGAAGCCGGTCGGCACGTTGAAGTAGACAGTCGGCGCGATCTCGCGCAGGTTGCGCAGCGTCTCCGCGATGCCCGCGGGCGTGGGCTTGCCGTCGTCGATGTAAAGCGTGCCACCGTTGTAGATCGTCAGGCCCACGTCGTGGTTGCCGCCGAATGTGTGGTTCCACGGCAGCCAGTCCACCAGCACGGGCGGCTCCAGCACGAGCACCGGCATCGACTGGCGCATCTGCTGCTGGTTCGCGCACCACATGCCGTGCGTGTTGATCACGCCC
>JBHEMB010000440.1:0-5438 GCA_046262855.1 Mycobacteriales bacterium
GGCCTCCGCCGCCAGCTGCGATGTGGCTGGCGAGCACCCTGCCTGTCACGTCACGCAGCAGGACTGGGGCATCCCGGTGAGGCTCAGCCCGGATGGTCCCGCCCGGCTCGAGCTGATGCTGAACGGGCCGCAGAGCCGAACGGCCCGGTGACTGATCCCTTCTGACCATCCAGAAGCCATTCCTGCAGGCCATGGGACGTGTGCCCTCAAAGCCTGATCGTTTGGTCACCGCAACTAGCAGGAGGTATCGGTGACGAGCGGCGACACGGCCAACACCCAGGTCACCCTTGTCGTCACCGAGTCCAAGACCGTCCCGTCCCACCCCTCGCCTCGACCCGACTCGCACTTGCCGTTCAGCGGCTTCGAGCTCGTCGCGGCGCTCGTCATCGCGATCTTGCTGCTCGCAGCAGGGTCGTTCCTCGTCCTCGTCGGTCGGCGCCCTCGGCCCGGCTCATGCACCCGGAGCGCATAACCATGGCCCTTGCCCGTCGTCTCACCCCCGTCCTCGCCGCCGCGGCGGCCCTGTCCCTGGCCGCGCCGGCCTTCGCCGACAGCGTCTCCGTGACCCTCGTGGGAGCCGGCGGTACGCGGCAGTTCAGCGTCGAGGACATGCTCGGCGCGCCGCTGACCGCCCTCGACCTCGGGACCGGCTCGTCGCAGCCGTTCCGCGTGCACGTCCGCGACGCTGCCTTCCTACCCTCTCCCGGGCAGGGCGGCTACACGGTCGGCGCAACGATGAGCAACCTGTACCTGAAGACCGGCCCGAGCAGCTACAACTACGCGGTCAAGGTCCCGTCCAACGAGCTGTCCATCGGCTTCGGCAGCAACCCGCTCAGCATCGGCGGGCTCTCCCTCGTGGACCTGCCGAAGCTGAGCGTCACCGGCACTCTGGGCAGCTGTGCCAGCCCGCTCACCGGCCTCACCGGCCTGGCGTCGAGCCTCGGCACCACCGTGGCTGCTCTCAGCCCGGACGCGCTGGCGGCCCTGACGACGCTCTGCACCCAGATCGGCAGCTCGGCCGCGCCCGTCACCACCGTCGTCGACGGCGCGCTGCAGACCTTGTCGAACCTGGTGCCCGCCAGCCTGCTGGACGCCCCGACGGCGCTGTCCGGCGCGACCGGCGGCACGTTCACCAACCCGTCCTACGCAGCCGGAACGGTGGGGGCAGGTGACAGCGCCGGCAGTGGTGCGCCCGCCGCGACCTCGTTGACGCTGATGCAGGGCACGCAGAACATGAGCGCCGGTCTGGTGGCGCTGATCCAGAGCGCTCTCACCAGCACCGGCGTGCCGCTCGTGGCCGGGTCGGGGACAGCGCTGACGACCGTCGAGGCGATCACGACCAAGCTCGCCGATGCCGGCACCGGCACGGTGGCAGGCGCGCTCGGGCAGGTCCTGCAGAACATGAGCGCGGCCCAGCAGCTCAGCGCGCTGAACGGCCTGTTCCACTTCGTGGGCTTCTCGGCACCGGCCCTGAGCGACATCAACGCCGTGACCGGCAACTACTACTCCGTGCCCGTGCTCAAGGCCAACCCGCGGACCCCCGTGGCCGGCACGTACGGCGGCACGATGACGGTCACGTTCGTCCAGAGCTAGACATGCGACTTCGCCTGCTCCTGCTGCTGCTGGCTGCGGCAGCTGTCCTCGGCACCCCGTCGACAGCTACCGCCGCCGGCACCGGCGGTATCGAGGTCACACCCGACCCGGGGGTCATCGACGGCCGCCAGGTCACGGCGTTCCACGTCGAGGTCCCGAGTCGCGGCAAGGTCACCGTCCCGTTCTTCCTCCGCAACACGACGGCGCGGACGGTGACTGGCCGGCTCTACGCGGCCAGCGCGACGCGCGACGCGAAAGGTCAGTTCGCGATCGGTGCCCCGGCCTCGGCGAAGGGAGTCGGCCTGCCGAACGCGATGGTGACCCTGGCGCCGAGGGAGACCCGGCACCTGACGTTCAGCGTCGCCGGGCCGGTGCACGGCACGGAGTACCGGGCGGTGGTCGTCGAGGTGCAGCGAGGCGCCATCACCGAGCGCGCAGCGACTCTCGTCTACCTGGAGCGCGGTCGTCGCGTCCCGGTGCCGCTGCTGCTCGCCGGCATCGGCGGTGCGCTCGTCCTTGCCGCCGGCGCAGGGCTGCTCGTCGCTCGCCGTCGGACGGCGCGGCGATCACTCAGTGGCGGATGATCCGCTCCTCGGTGACCGGCGTGGTGGTCGAGGCGACGACGTGGTCGCGACGGCCGAAGATCAGCGTGGTCGCGAACAGCCCGATGACGCCCGCCGCCATGAGGATCCAGCCGACGACGTTGAGGTCGAGCCCGTTCACGCTGTAGTCCACCGCGAACGCCAGAATCGCGCCCACCGCGAGCAGGAAGATGCTGGCACCGATACCCATTGCGTTCTCCTCGTACTGTCAGTTGCGGCAGGGCACCGCGTGTGACGTGTTGATTCCCGTTGTCCTGCAGGGCAATCACTGTGTCGCAGGGCAATCACCTACCGGTACGACGGAAGCCGGCCACCCTCTCGGGTGACCGGCTTCCGTCGTACTCGCTGTTAGAAGGCTGCTTCGTCGAGGTCCATCAGCGACAGGTCGACGGCTTCGGCAATGGCCCGCTTGGACGTGAGCTCCGGGAACACGTTGGCGGCGAACCACTTCGCGGCCGCGACCTTGCCCTCGTAGAAGCTCTTGTCCCGGTCGCTCGCGGAGGGCAGCTTCTCGAGCGCGACCGTTGCCTGGCGCAGCAGCAACCAGCCGACGACGAGGTCGCCGAGCGCCATCAGGGTGCGCGTGGTGTTCAGACCGACCTTGTAGACGTTCTTCGGGTCCTCCACCGACGCCATCAGCTCGTTGACGCCATGGCCGACGATGCCCTGCACGTCCTCGAGCGCCTGGGCGAGCAGCTCGAGCTCCTTGGTGAGCGCCACGTTGTCCGTCTTGGCGAACTCCTGGATCTCCGCCGCGAGCTTGCCGAGGGCCTGGCCCTGGTCACGGACGATCTTGCGGAAGAACAGGTCCATGCCCTGGATGGTCGTGGTGCCCTCGTAGAGGGTGTCGATCTTGGCGTCGCGGATGTACTGCTCGATCGGGTAGTCCTGGGTGAAGCCGGAGCCGCCGAAGATCTGAAGCGACGTCGCGAGCAGCTCGTAGGACTTCTCCGAGCCGTAACCCTTGACGATCGGGAGCAGCAGGTCGTTGAGTCGCGCGGGCAGCGTGTCCTCGACCCCGTTCGCGTGGTTGATCTCGACCTGGTCCTGGATCGTCGCGGTGTAGAGCACCAGCGCCCGCATGCCCTCGGCCCAGGCCTTCTGGCGCATCAGCATCAGGCGCACGTCGGGGTGGTGCGCGATGGTCACGCGCGGCGCCGTCTTGTCGGTCATCTGCGTGAGGTCAGGGCCCTGCACGCGGATCTTGGCGTACTCGAGCGCGTTGAGGTAGCCCGTCGACAGCGTGGCGATCGCCTTCGTGCCGACCATCATCCGGGCGTACTCGATGACCTGGAACATCTGCGCGATGCCGTCGTGCACGTCGCCGACCAGCGTCCCGACGGCGGGCGCGTGCTCGCCGAAGGTGACCTCACAGGTGGTGGAGACCTTCAGCCCCATCTTCTTCTCGACGTTGGTGACGTAGACACCGTTGCGCTCGCCGAGCTGCCCGGTCTCGAGGTCGACCTGGTACTTCGGGACGAGGAACAGGCTGAGGCCCTTGGTGCCCGGGCCGCCGTGCCCCTCGACGCCGACCGGACGCGCGAGCACGAGGTGGAAGATGTTCTCCGGCCAGTCCCACTCTGCACTGGTGATGAAGCGCTTCACGCCCTCGATGTGCCAGCTGCCGTCGGGCTGCTGCTGCGCGGTCGCGCGACCCGCGCCCACGTCGGAGCCGGCATCCGGCTCGGTGAGGACCATGGTGGCGCCCCAGCCGCGCTCGATCGCGAGCTCCGCGAAGCGCTTCTGGTCTTCAGTCCCGTTGGCGGCCAGGATCTGCGCGAACGCGGGGCCGCTCGAGTACATGTAGATCGCCGGGTTCGCCCCGAGGATCATCTCGGAGACGGCCCAGATCAGGCTCGGCGGGGCGCCGACGCCGCCCATCGACTCACGCAGCGGGAACTTGTCCCAGCCACCCTGGTGGTAGGTCTCGTAGCTCTTGAGGAACGACGCCGGCAGCGTGACGTTGCCAGACTCCTTGTCGAAGACCGGGGGGATGCGGTCGCCGTCGACGAAGGACGCGGCAAGGTCGTTCTCGCAGAGCCGCTGGACCTCTTTGAGGATGTCGCGGGCGGAGTCCTTGTCGAGGTTGCTGTAGGGGCCCTGGCCCAGGGCCTGGTCGGCACCGAAGACCTCGAAGAGGTTGAACTCGATGTCGCGCAGGTTGCTCTTGTAGTGGCCCTGTGTTGATCCCATAGTGCCGGTGGCTCCTTGTGCGGGTCGAGGCGGTGTACTCGCCGGTAACATCATGATGCTACCCACTGGTAACTATTGCAAGCACCCCTTCGGTGATCCACGGGGCAGTTGAGCACTGTGAGGGGTCCGAAGAGTGCGCTCACTCTCCGTGGATCAAGAGGAGGGTGGGGCGGGCTACGCGGGCTGGGCGATGCCGCGAGCCTGGCGCAGCGAGATGGTGGCCCGGCCGAACAGGTGCTCGTCGTCCTCCGGATCGCCCGGTGCCAGCACCGCGACGCCGGCCTGCAGGCTGACGGTGCGGTCGGGCAGCAGCTGCTGCGCGGACAGCCGGGCGTTGACCCGCGCGACGAGGACGGCGGCCGTGTCCGCGTCGGCGCGGGGCAGCAGTACGACGAACTCGTCGCCGCCCCAGCGGCCGACCAGGTCCTCGGTCCGCACGCAGGCCTGCAGCTGCTCGGCCACCGCCCGCAGCACCCGGTCACCTGCCGCGTACGAGTGCTGCGCGTTGACCTGCGTGAAGTCGTCGACGTCCAGCATGACGACGGTCAGCGGGGCAGCGTGCCGGGTGCAGTGGGCGCGCCAGGTGCTGAGCTGCTCCGCGACGCCGCGCGGGTTGTGCAGTCCGGTGAGGGAGTCGTGCGCCGCGTGGCCCCGCAGCTCGTCGACGAGCGCCTTGGTGCGCAGGGCCGCGTGGGTGCGCGCGAGCAGGTCCTCGGCGACGAACGGCTTGACGAGGTAGTCGTGCGCGCCGCGGCGCAGCGCTTCGACGACGAAGTCGCGGTCGTCCGGGCTGGTCACGAGCACGACCGGTACGTCCCGGGTGAGGGTGTCGCCCTGCAGCCGGGCCACCAGCGACATCCCGTCACCGTCGGGCAGGACCCGTTCGACCAGCACCACGTCCGGCGGCCAGGTGCTCATCCAGCCCAGCGCCTCCGAGCAGTCAGCCGCCTCGGCGACGACGTGGCCGAGCTCGCGCAGCGTCCCGGCAGGTGCCTTGCGCGCGTCGATCTTCAGCCGCACCTCCTTGCGCTCCGGCGTCGCCTCGAACGG
>JBHEMB010000441.1:0-2524 GCA_046262855.1 Mycobacteriales bacterium
CTCGCCGAGCGCGCGCGCCCAGGCGACGACGAGAGCTGGTGGGTCGGCACCGACGAGGGGGAGAAGCTGTGCCGGCTGGTGTACAGCACGCTGCGGTCCGAGGCGCTGAAGCGGCTGGAGCAGGACCCCAGGCTGGAGCGCCTCGGGCACCTCATCGACCGTGACGCGGTCATCGCCGCCGACCGGATGGAGGGCAGCGCCGTCCTGATCAAGGTCCCCGGCCAGACGCAGGGGCTGTCCAACATCCCGTGGCACCAGGACTGCGGGATGGGTGGTCACGCGATCCTCTGCCCTGCCGTGAGCATCGGGATCCAGCTCACCGGCTCCACCGCCGGCAGCGGCAACCTGCTGATGGTCCCGGGCAGCCACGGGCAGACGCTGCCCTATCAGTGGCACAACCGCTCCGACGTACCCGTCGTGGAGATCGACACCCGGATCGGGGACGTCACGGTCCACGTGCAGGACGTGATGCACGCCTCTCCCAAGCCGACGGGCGAAGGCGGCCGGCGGACGATGTATGTGACGTTCTACCCGCGGACGCTGCTCGCCCACGTGGGTCCGGGCGAGGCCTTCAACGACCTCGTCCGCAACCGTACGGCGGAGGTCGCCGGCCTGTCGTGAAGACCGGGCGAACCGCCCGTGACCGCCCTGCCCTAGCCTTGCCGGGTGCGCCTGCGACTGACTCCCCGCGACACCAGCTTCTACGACCACTTCACGGCCGCTGCGACCAACCTCGTCAAGGGCGCCGATCTGCTCGCCGAGATGTTCGCACCGGGTGCGGACCGACCGGTGCTGGCCAAGCGGCTGCGCGACGTCGAGCACGACAGCGACGAGGTGACGCACACCATCATGCGGCAGCTCAACTCCACCTTCGTGACGCCCTTCGACCGCGAGGACATCTACCGTCTCGCGAACCGCCTCGATGACGTCATGGACTTCATGGAGGCCGCGGCCGACCTGGTCGTGCTCTACGAGCTGGCCGAGCTGCCCCCCGAGAACATCCGGGTCGTCGAGGTGCTGCAGCGCGCCACGACCATGACTGCGGCTGCGATGCCGCGGCTCAAGGACATGAAGAACCTCGAGGAGTACTGGATCGAGGTCAACAGGCTGGAGAACGAGGCAGACCAGATCTATCGCCGAACTGTTGCCAGGCTGTTCAACGGTGAGTACGACGCCCTCACGGCGCTGAAGCTCAAGGACGTCGCGGACGAGCTCGAGGCCGCGGCGGACGCCCTGGAAGACGTGGCGGACGCCGTCGAGACGATCGCCGTCAAGGAGTCCTAGCCTCCGCCGTCCTGAAAGGACACCACAGCATTGTCCGGCATGGACCTCGGCCTTGTGGCCATCGTGGTCGTGGCGCTCGCCTTCGACTACACCAACGGCTTCCACGACGCCGCTAACGCGATCGCGACCGCCGTGTCCACCAGAGCGCTCACGCCCAGGGTGGCGCTGGTGCTCGCCGGCCTCGCCAACCTGGTCGGGGCCCTGCTGTCGACCGAGATCGCCAAGACAGTCGGGAAAGGCATCGTGGACCCGGCCCTGCTCAAAGGGGCCAACGGCCTGGTGGTGGTGTTCGCCGCGCTGGTCGGCGCCATCACCTGGAACCTGGTGACCTGGTACTTCGGCCTGCCCTCCTCGAGCAGCCACGCCCTGATCGGCGGCCTCGTCGGGGCCGCGATCGCCGCCGGCGACTCGGTGAAGTGGCACGGCGTCTACGAGAAGGTCCTCAAGCCGATGGTGCTGTCGCCGCTGATCGGCTTCGCCCTCGGCGCCGTCTTGATGCTGGTGATCCTCTGGCTGGTACGACGGGCCAGCCCGCGTCGCGTCCACCGCGGGTTCCGGGCGGCGCAGATCGTGAGCTCGACGGCGATGGCCTACGGGCACGGCGTCCAGGACGCGCAGAAGACGATGGGCATCATCACGCTGGCCCTCATCGTCACCGGCAACCTGGGCCCGGACGCCGACATCCCGCTGTGGGTGGTCCTCTCGGCCGCCACGGCGATCTCGCTCGGCACCTTCTCCGGCGGCGCCCGCATCATGCGGACGCTCGGCCGCAGGGTCATCAAGATGGACCCTGCCGCCGGCTTCGCCGCCCAGACGGTGGCCTCGTCGGTGCTGTTCACCACTGCCCACTACGGGCTCCCCGTGTCGACGACGCACGTCATCACCAGCTCGATCATGGGGGTCGGCGCCACGCGCAAGCTGTCCGCGGTCCGCTGGGGTGTCGCCGGCAACATCGCCATGGCGTGGGTCCTCACGATCCCGGCCGCCGGCGCGGTGGCCGCAGTGTTCTGCCTCATCGGGCGGGCCATCTTTACCTGAGGCGGACCCGGGCGGACACTGGGAGCGAGGAGTCGCCATGACCTACAGCTGCCCGCTCTGCCACCTCCGGTTCCGGTACGCCAGCGAGCTGAACGACCACGCCCGCGACGAGCACCAGCCACTGCAGGAGGGCGAGAAGTCCGAGCACGTGACCCGCTACAGCGAGACCCGGCCGCCGACCCGGTTCGTCACGCCCTCGATG
>JBHEMB010000442.1:0-7274 GCA_046262855.1 Mycobacteriales bacterium
TCGGCACAGGGCTGGTCGGCACCCGGTTGGTCGGCGACCGGTTGGTCGGCGACCTGGGCGGTACCCACCTGCGGCTCGGCCTGCACGCCGACGGCCGGCTCCGCCGTACTGCCGTGCACCGATGGGCGTCCTCGCCCTCGCTCCTCGAAACCGTCCAGGGGTTCCTCGGCGATGACAACCCGGTCGCCGGCTGCTTCGCGGTCGCTGCACCGGTCGAGGGCTCGCGAGTGACCCTGACCAACGCGAAGGTGAGCTTCTGCGCCGACGAGCTGCGAACGGCGCTCGGACTCGACTGCCTCCACCTCGTCAACGACGTCGCGGCCCTCGCCCGATCGGTGACGGAGCTGCAGCACGACGACGCGGTCGAGCTGGGGGGCGGCCCGCTGCGTCTTGACCGGCCGGTCGTCGTCGTCGCCCCGGGGACCGGCCTGGGCGTCGCCGCACTGCTGCCGACCCAGCACGGGCCGGTCGTCGTGGACGGCGAGGGCGGGCACATCCCCTTGCCGGCCACGGTTCTCGGGCTGCCCGTCGCTCAGGCGATGCTCCGGCTCCAGGAGCACGTGTCGGCTGAGGACCTGCTCTGCGGCGGAAGCCTCACCGTGCTCGACGTGGTGGTCCGCGCCCTGCACGGTGAGCTGCGACCGACGCCGCGCACCGCGGCCGACGTCACCTCCTCCTGCGACGCCGACGTGCTCGAGGTCTTCGTCGAGCTGCTCGCCGCGGTGGTCCAGTCGCACGCGCTGACGGTCGGCGCGCGTGGCGGCGTGGTGCTCGGTGGAGGTTTCGTGCGAGAGCTGGTCCCGATCCTGCGCGAGTTCGGCTTCCGGGAGCGGTTCGCCCGGCACGGCAAGATGGCGGACTACCTCACGGCCATTCCCGTGGTCGTCGACACGCGCGACCACCCGGCGCTGGTCGGTGCCGCATCGTTCCTGGAGGATCTCGCATGAGCTGGCCCGCCGAGTTGCCGATCGTGCCCGTGGTGACCGTGTCGTCGGTCGCGGAAGCGGTGCTGACCGCGAAGCAGCTGGCCGCGGACGGGATGCCGGTCATCGAGGTGACCTTGCGCACCTCGGATGCCCTGCAGGCGATCTCGGCCATCCGCGCGGAGCTTCCCGACGTCTTCTGCGGTGCTGGCACCTTGCGCGGCCCGGCGGACGTGGCGGCGGCGGTCGAGGCCGGTTCCCAGTTCCTCGTCAGCCCGGGATCCACCGACGCGCTCCTCGACGCCATGGTGGACAGCGGCCTGCTGTTCCTGCCGGGTGCCGCCACGCCGACGGAGGCCATGCGGCTGCTCGACCGCGGCATCACGCTGGCGAAGTTCTTCCCCGCGGAGGCCTCCGGCGGGGTAGCGGCCCTGCGCGCGCTGGCTGGCCCGCTCCCCATGCAGTGGTGCGCCACCGGTGGCATCAGCGCCGCGAGCGCGCAGGACTACCTTGCCCTGCCCAACGTCGTGGCCGTGGGGGGTTCCTGGATGGTCCGCTCAGCACTTTCCTAGGCACGTGCACTGACGAGCAGCGGCTGGTCACGACGCTGCCCGGCCTCCGGCCCCACGAGCGCCAGGCCAACGCGCCGCCGGGGTGACCTGCCGCGCTAGCCGCGGTCGACGCGAGCGGAGAAGCAGCCAGGGCCGGCGTTGTGCAGGTGCACGAAGCTGACCTGCGGATCCGACAGGAGCCGGTCCAGGTCGAGATCAGACCCCTTGGTCACGAAGGCCGCCCGGGGCATGCCGGATGCGTCGAAGGCCCGGACCGACAGCAGCCGACGCCGCTGCTGGTCCTGCAGCTCCGAAGCACTGACCGTCGGGCATTGCCGCTCGTGCACGAACACAGGACCGGGCTGCCGGTACGGGGAGTCGACGGTCCACGGGTCGTACGACAGCAGCAGCAGCGGCTCGCCGGGCAGCGCGTCCGTCAGACAACGGCGGCACGGGAAGCCGTGCGGGGCGTCGGCGACGGTCCTCGTCGACGAGGTGCCGGGATTGAGGGGGACGGGAAGTCCGGTGATCCGCATGCGTCCAGGCTGCCGCCGTCGCCGCCTCCTGGCTGGCGGGATCGCGACATCACACCGGGAGCAGACAGCCCCACCGAGGTGTGGCCCGGTGGGGCTGTCATAGAGGTAGACGCGCGACAAGGCTCAGGGGTTCGCCAGCTCGGTCAACTGATCTCGACCACGGTGATCCCGGCTGTCCGCCCGACATCGACCAGCGCCTGACCAGCCTCCTCGAGACCGACGGTCCGCGAGACCAGCAGCTCAGGGCGCAGCGCACCGGAGGCGACGAGCGACAGCATGGCGGGGTACTCGTGCGCGGCCATGCCGTGGCTGCCGAGGACCTGCAGTTCCCGTGCGAGCACCCGAGCCATCGGAACGCGCGGTTGCTCGCCGGGCAGCAGGCCGATCTGCAGATGTCGCCCGCGGGGGCGCAACAACGCCAGCGCGCGCTCGACGACCCGGGGGTCGCCGATGGCATCGACCGTCACGTGCGGGTCGCTCACCGACGTGACGGCACCCATGGCGAGCGCCAGCTCGACCGCAGCCGGGTGGGGATCTTCCACCGCAACCGTCGCTCCGAGCGCGACCGCCACCTGGACCGCGGACAGTCCGACCCCACCGGCACCGAACACGAGGACCCGCTCGCCCGGTTGCACGCAGGCGACACTGGCCAGCGCCCGGTACGACGTGGCGAACCGGCAGCCGAGCGCCGCGGCGGTGACCATCGACAGGTCGTCCGGTACAGCGACCAGGTTGACGTCGGCGGCGTGCAGGGCCACGAGCTCGGCGAACGATCCCCAGTGCGTGAAGCCGGGCTGCCGCTGCAACGCGCAGACCTGCCCGTTTCCCTCCGCGCACTGCGCACAGGCGCCGCAGGCGTTGACGAACGGCACGGTGACGCGGTCACCGACCGACCACTGCGCGACCTGCTCACCGACCGCGGCCACGGTGCCCGCCAGCTCGTGACCGGGGACGTGCGGCAGCGTCGTGATGTCGGCGTCGTGTCCCTGCCAGCCGTGCCAGTCGCTTCGACACACACCGGTGGCCTCGACCCGGACGAGCACCCCGTCCACCGGCACGGACGGCGCCGGGACGTCCCGCACCGCGAGCGGCCCGCCGAACTCGTCGTACACCACTGCTCGCACGGCAGGACTCTAGAGTCCAACGGGTGCCGAGTCCCCGCATCCACCTCCCCCTGCCGATCCCCGGCTGGGATGCGCTGCGTGCGGAGCTCGAGGTCCCGGGTCAGTTCCCGCCGGAGGTGCTCTCGGAGGCGGAAACGGTCGCACCTGCGCTGCCGAGCACCGATCGCACCGACGTACCGTTCCTGACGATCGACCCGCCCGGCAGCACCGATCTCGACCAGGCCATGGCGCTGTCTGCCACAGCCTCCGGCTACCAGGTGCTCTACGCCATCGCGGACGTCGGCGCCTTCGTGAAGCCAGGGGGTGCGATCGACGTCGAGGCGCACCTGAGAGGTGAGACGCTGTACGCCCCTGACCGGCGGTCGCCGCTGCACCCGGCAGTGCTGAGCGAAGGTCGGGCCAGTCTCCTTCCCGACGAGGTTCGGCCGGCACTGGTGTGGGAGCTGCTGCTCGACCAGCGCGGCAAGCTCACCCGCACGCACGTCGGCCGGGCCCTCGTCCGAAGCCGGCGCAAGCTCGACTACGCCGGCGTGCAGCGGGATCTCGATGCAGGCACGGCGAGCCCAGATCTGCTGCTGCTCAAGGAGATCGGAGTCAAGCGGCTCGCACTGGCGCGGCAGCGAGGTGCCGTCGACCTCCCGAGCCTGGAGCAGGAGGTCGGTGCTGACGGGACGCTGTCCTATCGCGCCCCGCTGCCGTGCGAGCAGTGGAACGCACAGCTCAGCCTGCTCACCGGGATGGCCGCGGCCGCGCTCATGCTCGACGGAGGACTCGGGCTGCTCCGCACCTTGCCGACACCCCCGCAGGACGCGGTCGACAGCCTGCGGCGCAGCGCCATGGCGCTGGGTGTCCGCTGGCACAAGGGTCAGTCCTACGGCGACGTTCTCAGCGCGCTCGACTCTCACGTGGCGGCGAACTCCGCACTGCTGACGCTGGCGACCCGCGTGCTCCGAGGCGCCGGGTACACGGCCTTCGACGGCACGCCACCGGCTCTGACGACGCACAGCGCGGTGGCCGCGCCGTACGCCCACTGCACGGCACCGCTACGACGACTCGCAGACCGGTACGTCGGTGAGATCTGCCTCGCGCTGTGCGCCGGTGAGCCGGTGCCGGACTGGGTGCGCAGTGCCCTGCCGCGGCTGCCGGCGGAGATGGCGGCCGCGGACCAGCGGGCACGCGCGCTCGACCGCGCCGTCGTCGACCTCGCGGAGGCGATGGTCCTCCAGCACCGGGTCGGTGAGACCTTCCACGCCGTGGTGGTCGAGGCCAATCACCGGGGTGGGACCGTGCAGCTGCGCGACCCGGCGGTGCGCGGCAAGCTCGATGCCGACCACCCGCCGCTCGGCAAGGACGTGCAGGTCCGACTCACCGAGGCGGACCCCGCGCGCCGGTCGGTCCGCTTCGCCCTCGTTTGACCCACTGTGCACCGCGGAGCGTGCGGCGCAGGCGGGCGGGCTGCACGGTGGGCAGGCCGGCCGCGCGAAGGCTAGCTGAAGCCCGGGGCTCCTGGGAGGCCGGAACCGCTGGAGGGCGACGCCGAGGCGTTCGGGGAGCTCGTGCGCCTCGGCTGGGGGGAGCTCGTCGGCTTCGGCTTCGGCGAGCTGGTCGGCTTCGGGGAGGACGACGGCGCGGGACGCGACGAGGGCACGACCACGACGGTCGAGGTGCGGTGCGGGGCCGGCTTCGCCGTCGTGAGGACCAGCAGGATCCGGCTCGTCAGCTGGCGCGATGCCGCCAGCGCCTGCGTCAGGGCGGCCGAGCTGGTGCCGGTGTTCGCGAGCACGAACTGCTCGGCGCGCAGCAGTGCCAGCGCCTGCTGGGCGGCGACCGGGTCGGTCCCGGCCTGGGCGACGACCGCGAGCAGCTGCGCGTGCATCTTGTTCGCTGCCTGGATCGCCTCCGCCGTCTCGCCGTTGCTCGCCGCGGTCGTGAGCTGGTGGAGGGTCTCCGTGGCGGAGCTGGAGCTGACGTTGGTGGCGTCGTTCGATGTCTGAGCGCCGGTGTGCGGGACGACGCCCAGCACGAAGCCGGCGACGGCCGCCGCGGCGATGAAGGGTGCCACCGGCACCCGGAAACGGCGCTTCGGGTGCGCCAGCTCGGACAGTTGCGCGAGCGCACGCTGCTCGAAGCTGCGCAGGCCGTCCCGGTCGCTGTCGATGATGTCGGCTGCTACCTGCGGAACGCCGCTCTCGACGGCGGCAGCGGCCAGCGTGAGGTCGGTCTCGAGCGTCAGGCGCAGGCCGTCGATCTCGCGCAGCAGGGCGTCGAGCGCACCCACCCGGGGCACGTCGGGCAGCACCGACTGCGCGCTCTCCCGGCCTTGGGTGGACACGCTCTCGTGGACGAGGGGCGTGCGGGGGGATCGCGGCGCACGCAGGCGGCGCGGGCGCCGGCGCTGCTGCTCTTCCATGACCCCGGCTCCTGTCCCATTTCATCCGATGTGGCTGGTTTCGACGCCCGTCGGACTTCTCCTGCTCGCGCTGGGTGTCGATTCCGGGCGAGTCTCGCATGCGTTGCGAAACCCGCATGATCCCTGTTCGACACGGGTTGGCAGACTCCTTCCCCATGACTGCTCTTCCCGCCCCCGAAACCGCCGTCCTCGCCGTACTCGGCGGTACGGGGGAACAGGGCCGCGGGCTCGCGCGCCGGTACGCGCTGGCCGGCCACGACGTCGTCATCGGATCACGCTCGGCGGAGCGGGCCGAGGCGGCTGCCGAGGGGCTGCCCGGCACGGTCAGCGGTGCGTCCAACGCTGAGGCCGCGGCGAAGGCGGATGTGATCATCTGCGCTGTTCCGTGGGAGGGCCACAAGGAGCTGCTGCAGCAGCTCGCGCCCGTGCTGGCCGGCAAGCTGGTCGTCGACTGCGTGAACCCGCTCGGCTTCGACAAGCAGGGCGCGTTCGCGCTGCCGGTCGAGGAGGGCAGCGCCGCGGAGCAGGCGGCGCTCGTGCTGCCGGAGAGCCGCGTCGTGGCGGCCTTCCATCACGTGAGCGCCGTGCTGCTGCTCGACGAGGCGGTGGAGTCCGTGGACACCGATGTCCTCGTCCTCGGCGACGACCGCGAGGCCACCGACCTCGTCGAGGCGCTCATCCGGCGCATCCCGGGCATGCGAGGCATCTACGCCGGCCGGCTCCGCAACGCCCACCAGGTGGAGGCGCTCACCGCCAACCTCATCAGCGTCAACCGGCGCTACCAGGCGCACGCCGGCCTGCGGGTGACCGACGTCTAGGCACGACGACCTCGGCACTCCCGTCGACGTTCCTTCCGTCGTACGGCGGGTGGTCAGCCTCGTCCCCTCGCTGACGGAGTCCGTCGCCGACTCCGGGCTGCTCGTCGGGGCGACCGACTGGTGCTCGCACCCCGCGGACCTCCACGTGACGCGGGTCCGCGGCACGAAGAACCCCGATGTCCAGCAGGTGGTCGCGCTCCAGCCCGACCTGGTCCTCGCGAACGCGGAGGAGAACCGCGCTGAGGATCTCGATGCGCTGCGCGCGGCGGGCCTGGCGGTCTGGGTGACCTACCCCCGCACCGTGCCGGAAGCGCTCGTCAGCCTGGCCCGGATGCTCGCCGCGTGCGGTCTCGCGAAGCCGTCCTGGCTGACGCAGGCCGAGCAGCAGTGGGCCGAGCCGTGGGAGGGCCCGCGGCGGACCGCTGTCGTGCCGATCTGGCGGCGGCCCTGGATGGCGGTCGGGTCCGGCACCTTCACCGGTGACGTGCTGGCCCGGCTCGGTGTCGACAACGTGCTGGCCGACCACCCTGAGCGGTACCCGAAGGTGCGGCTCGACGCCCTCCCGCCGTACCAGCTGGTGGTGCTGCCGGACGAGCCCTATGCCTTCTCGCCCGACGACGGGCCGGAGTGCTTCGACATGCCGAGCCGGTGCGTGAGCGGGCGGCACCTGACCTGGTACGGCCCGTCGCTGGCTGAGGCGCGCGAGGTGCTGACCGCCCAGCTCAGCGGCGCTGGCTCCTGATCCGCAACCTGGCCGCGCAGTCCGCAACCACCTCAGCCATCCGCTTCGCCCGCGTCTCCTGCCGGTTGGCACTGCTCACCCAGTGCATGGGCCACCTTCAGGTACGACGGTGGCTGCCGTTCCCAGAAGGCCCACGCCTTCGGGTCGGCACGTAGCGGGGTGTCGTCGAA
>JBHEMB010000443.1:0-11648 GCA_046262855.1 Mycobacteriales bacterium
GCGGCGCTCGAGGCGGCGGCGAGCAGGCTGCTCACGTCGTCCCTTCAGTTCGGGTAGGAGTGATCAACGCGGCCCCGATGGCGCTGACACTGTGACATGCACAGCAGCGACCAACCGGGGGGCGATCACGACCTACCATAGCGAAACCAGATCCCGTACAGCGCCGTGGCCGTCCCGAGGAGCAGGCCGGCCATGGTGAACAGCGAGTTGTCGAGCCACAGGCTCACGAGGTAGCCCGCACCGCCCCACACCAACACGCCCGAGATGAGCAGCGAAGTCGCTGCCCAGGCGTCGTTGGACTCCTTCCTCGCCGCGCGTTTCTCAGCATCGTCGACGGGGTCGGGTTTGCTGCCTTCAGCGCTGGAGGACATCGCGGGAAGAGCGTAGCGGAGCGTGTCCGGCCGGCCGCGCTCGGGGCTGTCACCTCGCTGTCAGCCGCGTCCGCTTCAGAGGTCGAGGGTCGGCCGGTTCCGCTTCAGCAGGCTCCAGACGAGCTGGGTGTTCAGCCACACGAGGGCGCAGGCGATGACCGTCAGGCCCACGACGCTGCGGTCGATGGTGTCGGAGGAGACCGCCACGACGTAGACGACCACGCCGAGCAGGATGCGCAGCACGTATCCCAGGCCGAGCATGAACCAGGCGAGCCCGTTCGGGGTCTTTCCCGCGACCACCAGCGGCAGCGCTCCCATCCCGAAGAACACCAGCGCGATCGCCGTACCCAGCGCCGCTGAGGCGGGACCGTGCGCACCCACCGCCAGCCAGGCGACGAGCACGGCGACCAGACCGGTGATCGCGGTCGCGAGCGCGGCTGGCTTGGACGCGGGGAGCAGCATCAGGCGTCGGGCCGCGCAGCGCGCAGCCGCGGCATGGCCAGCACGATCAGGGCCACCACGGCCAGGCTGCCGGCGACGCCGATGACCATGAACGGGCCCGTGAGGAACGCGGCGACGCCGGTGAACGCGAGCAGGGCGGTCCAGAAGTACATGATGAGGACGGCGCGGGTGTGGCTGTGCCCGATCTCCAGCAGCCGGTGGTGCAGGTGCATCTTGTCCGGCGCGAAGGGGCTGCGACCGGCGCGGGTGCGACGCACCACGGCGAGCAGCAGGTCGATGAGCGGCACCAGCAGGACAGCGAGCGGCAGCAGCAGCGGCAGCAGGACCGGGAACGCGACCTTGGGGTCGAGGTTGGTGTAGTTGAACTGGCCGGTCAGCGAGGTCGCCGAGGCGCTCAGCATCAGGCCGATCAGCATCGACCCGCTGTCCCCCATGAAGATGCGAGCCGGGTTGAAGTTGTGCGGCAGGAAGCCCAGGCAGGCACCCGCCAGCACCGCCGCGATGAGGGTCGGGGCGCTGATCCGCTCCTGGCCGACGCCCAGCGTGACCTGGCCGCTCGAGAGGCTGTAGGAGAAGGCGAACAGCGCCAGCGCCGCGATCGCGCCCACACCGGCGAGCAGCCCGTCGAGGCCGTCGATGAAGTTCACCGCGTTGATGATGAGCAGGGTCAGCAGGATCGTCAGCGGAACGCCTTCGGAGCCCAGTGCCACGGCCCCGACCCCTGGGAGCGTGATCGTCAGCATCTGCAGGCCGAGCAGGATCATGATGCCGATCGCCACGGTCTGCCCCGCGAGCTTGGTCAGCGCATCGAGCTCCAGGCGGTCGTCCACGAACCCGAGCAGCGTGATGACGCCACCGGCGATGACGACGGCCTGCACGTCCGAGTACTTGAACACGGCGCTGAGCGCCGGCAGCGAGTGCGCGACGAGGAAGGCCGCGCAGACGCCGGCGTACATGGCCACCCCGCCGAGCCGGGGCGTCGGGATGTCGTGGACGTCGCGGTCACGGACCTGCGCGACGGCGCCGATGCGCAGCGCCGCCCAGCGAGCCACCGGCGTGAGCAGCCAGGTGACCCCAGCTGCCACGCACAGGACGAGCAGGTACTCGCGCACGGGCGGACGCTAGCGGGGGTACGCCGGGTGCGCTTCCACCAGCGCCGAGACACCCCGGCGGATCTCCTCCGCGGAGGTACCGTCCTCGTCCTTGACCGCGCGCCCGATGAGCCCGGCGATCTCCTTCATGTCGCCCTCGGTCATGCCCTGCGTCGTGACGCTCGGAGTCCCGACCCGGATGCCCGAGGCCACGGACGGCGGCTGCGGGTCGTAGGGGATGGCGTTCTTGTTGAGCACGATCCCGGCGGCGGCGCAGCGTGCCTCCGCCTGCTGACCGGTGACCCCGATGCCCTGCAGGTCGAGCAGCGACAGGTGCGTGTCGGTGCCGCCCGTGACCGGGCGCATCCCCTCGGCGGCCAAGGCGTCCGTCAGGGCGATCGAGTTGGAGATGACCTGCTTCGCGTACGTCTGGTACGCCGGCGTGCCGGCCTCCTTGAGCGCCACCGCCTTGGCCGCCACCGCGTGCATGAGCGGGCCGCCCTGCATCATCGGGAACACCGCCTTGTCCAGCTTCGCGGCGTGCTCCTCCTTGCAGACGAGCATGCCGCCGCGCGGGCCGCGCAGCACCTTGTGGGTGGTGAACGTCACGACGTCGGCGTACGGCACGGGCGACGGGATCGCCTTGCCGGCGACCAGCCCGATGAAGTGGGCGGCGTCGACCATGAGGATCGCGCCGACCTCGTCCGCGATCTCGCGGAACGCCTTGAAGTCGATGAGCCGCGGGATGGCCGAGCCGCCGCAGATGATCATCTTCGGGCGGTGCTCGCGGGCCAGGTCGCGGGCCTGGTCGTAGTCGATGTCCTCGGTCTCCTGGGCCACCCCGTAGTGCACCGCGTTGAACCACTTGCCGGAGAAGCTGACCTTCGTGCCGTGCGTGAGGTGCCCGCCGTGCGGCAGCGACATGGCGAGCACCGTGTCCCCCGGCTGCAGGAAGGCGCCGTAGACGGCGATGTTGGCGCTCGCGCCGCTGTGCGGCTGCAGGTTGGCGTGGTCGGCGCCGAACAGCTCCTTGGCCCGCGCGATGCCGATCTCCTCAGCGACGTCGACGACCTCGCAGCCGCCGTAGTAGCGCTTGCCGGGGTAGCCCTCGGCGTACTTGTTGGACAGCGTCGAGCCGAGCGCCGCGAGCACTGCCGGGCTCGTGAAGTTCTCGCTGGCGATGAGCTGCAGGCCGCTGCGCAGCCGGGTCAGCTCGTCGAGGACCACGCCCGCGATCTCGGGGTCGGTCTGCTGCAGGTCGTCGAACGAAGGACCCCAGAACGTCACGGCGGTGCTCCCTCGAGCAGGTGGCGGGCGGTCCCGTCAGCCTACAAGCCGCCCTGCCGACGCCACATCAGCCGGCGACCAGGTCCAGCGGGCGCTGCAAGCAGGCGTGCAGCAGAGTGGCGCAGCTGACGTAGCCGCTGAGCGGACCCCGGTAGGGGTCGGTGATGTCGTCGTCAGCTGGCTTGTCGGGCCGGACCAGGCCTCGCTGCGACGCGGCCGCGGCGACCATGGCACGGGCGCGCTCGACGGGGTCCCCGTGCGGCAGCGCCGCGGGGTCCACCACCGACAGGAGCCGGTCGAACTCGCGGATCGTGAAGGTCTTGCGGGCAGCCTGCGGGTGCAGCGTGACCGCGGCAGCCCGGTGGTCCCGGGTGGCGGTGAGCACCAGATCGGCACCCAGGACCATGAAGTCCGCCAGGGCCTTGGCCCGGAACGCCGAGCCGTCGATGCCGTGGTGGTCGCGCAGCGTGTCGCGTGCGAACTGCTCCATCGGGTGCTCCGCGAGCCCGAAGGTCCCTGCGGATGCGACCACGAAGTCCTCCGCCGCCGGCCCGAGCCGGCTGCGCAGGCCCTCGCGCAGCAGGTGCTCCGCCATCGGTGAGCGGCAGATGTTCCCCGTGCAGACGAGCAGGATCCGAAACATCAGGTCTCGACGACACCGGGTACGACCGAACGCAGCTCCTCCAGCGACAGCGCGCCCCGCCTGAGGACCGTCGGCTGCTCCCCCGTGAGGTCGACGATCGTGGACGGCACGGGTTCCCCGCAGTCGCCGCCGTCGAGGTACACGTCGACCGCCGTCCCCAGCTGCCGGGCGGCCTCGGCACAGTCCGTCGCCGGCGGCAGGCCGCTGCGGTTGGCGCTGGACACCGCGAGCGGGCCGGTCTGCTCCAGCACGCTGAGGGCGACGGGGTCCAGCGGCATCCGCAGCGCCACGGTGCCCTTCGTCTCGCCAAGGTCCCACGCCAACGTGGCAGCGTGCTGCACGACCAGCGTCAGCGCGCCGGGCCAGAAGGCCTCGGCGAACTCCCGCGCGACCGGCGGCACCACGTCGAGCAGTCCGTCCAGCGTCCGCAGGTTCGGCACCAGGACGGGCGTCGGCATGTCGCGACCGCGACCCTTCGCCTCCAGCAGCCGAGCCACGGCATCCGGCGAGAACGCGTCCGCGGCGAGCCCGTAGACGGTGTCGGTGCGGAACACGACCAGCTGACCCCGTCGCAGGGCGTGCACCGCAGCGTCGACCCCGGCAGCGCTCGAGGTCCGGACATCGAAGGTTGTGCTCATGATGGTGACCATCTTGCCGTGACGAAGCGGTCGCGCCCCGTGAGGTCGGTGTGGTCCTCGATGTCGACCCAGCCGCCCGCCTGCTCAAACACGCCCGGGGCGCTCTTGCCCTGCCGGTCGGAGTGTTCCACCACCACCAGCCCGCCCGGCTTGAGCAGCCGCCGGGCCGCCTGCTCCACGAGCCGGATCACGTCGAGGCCGTCCGCCCCCGCGAACAGCGCGATCCCGGGGTCGTGGTCGATGACCTCCGGCTCGGGCAGGTGCCGCTCGTGCTCGGCGACGTACGGCGGGTTGCTCGCGACCAGGTCCACGGTGCCGTCGAGCTCGTGCAGGCAGTCCTCGACCGAGCCGAGGTGCAGCTGCACCTCGGGGTCGCCCGCAGCGACGCGGTTCGCCGCGTTGCGCCTGGTCCACTCCAAGGCGACGGGGTCGCGCTCGACGGCGTGCACGACCGCCCCCGGCACCTCGTTGGCCAGCGCGAAGGCGATGGTGCCCGACCCGGTGCAGAGGTCGACCATCAAGGACCCCGGTGCGACTCGATCGATAGCCCACTGCACCACGGACTCCGTCTCGGGTCGCGGCACGAACACACCAGGACCGACCTCGAACTCGATCCACCGGAAACCGACCGACCCAGTGAGGTGCTGCAGCGGCACCCGGGCCGCTCGCCGGGCCACCAGTCCGTCGTACACCTCGATGTCGAGGCTCTCGTGCTTCGGCAGGTCCTTGAGCGTGCACCCGAGGACATGCGCGGCGAGCGCCCGGGCATCGTGCTCGGGACTGGCGACGCCTGCGGCCCGCAGCCGCTCGGTGGCCTCAGCGATGGCTTTGCGGAGCACTCAGTGCCCCTTCAGCTTCTCGGCGTTGTCGGCCTCGACCATCGACTGGATCACCGGGTCGAGGTCGCCGTCCAGGACCTGCATGAGGTTGTTGGCCTTGTAGCCGCTGCGGTGGTCCGCGATCCGGTTGTCCGGCCAGTTGTAGGTGCGGATCTTCTCGCTGCGGTCCATCGTGCGGATCTGGCTGCCGCGGGCGGCGGAGTCCTTGGCGGCCTGCTCCTCGAGGGCGAGCGCGAGCAACCGGGCGCGGAGCACCCGCATCCCGGCCTCCTTGTTCTGCAGCTGGCTCTTCTCGTTCTGCATGGAGACGACGACACCGGTCGGGACGTGCGTGATGCGGACCGCGGAGTCGGTCGTGTTGACCGACTGGCCACCGGGGCCGGACGACCGGTAGACGTCGATGCGGAGGTCGTTCTGGTCGATCGTGACGTCGACGTCCTCGGCCTCCGGCAGCACGAGAACTCCTGCGGCGCTGGTGTGGATGCGGCCCTGGCTCTCCGTGACGGGGACCCGCTGCACGCGGTGCACGCCACCCTCGTACTTCAGCCGTCCGTAGACCGGGTTCTCCGGGTCGCGGGACTTCACGGCGAGGCTGATGTCCTTGAAGCCGCCGAGCTCGCCTTCGGTCTGGCTGACGACCTCCACCTTCCAGCCCTGCCGCTCCGCGTAGCGGGTGTACATCCGCACCAGGTCGCCCGCGAACAGCGCGGCCTCGTCGCCGCCCTCGCCACCCTTGACCTCGAGGATGACGTCCTTCGCGTCCGCCGGGTCCTTCGGGATCATCAGCTGGACGATGCGCGCCTCGAGCGCCTCGAGCTGCTGGGACATCTCGGTGACCTCGTCGTCCATGCCGAGCTCCTTGGCCGCGGCCAGGTCACCGCGCAACGCGTCGCGCTCGTTGACGGCGGCCACGACGGGGCCGATCTCGGCGTAGCGCCGGCCGAGCTCGCGGGCGCGGGTCTGGTCCTCGTGCACGCTGGGGTCGGCGAGCTGCTCCTCGAGCAGGGCGTGCTCGGCCAGCAGGTCGTCGATCGGATCAGCCATGTGGTGCCTCCAGACATGCCAACGGCGCCCGTCCGGGTGGACGGGCGCCGCAGGGTCGCTACTTGGAGCGCTTGCCGAAGCGCTGCTCGAAGCGGGCCACCCGGCCGCCGGTTTCGAGGATCTTCTGCTTGCCCGTGTAGAACGGGTGGCAGGCAGCGCAGACCTCGGCGCGGATCTCGCCGCCGCCCACGGTGCTCTTGGTGGTGAACTCGTTGCCGCACGTGCACGAGACGTGCGTGTCGACGTAGTTCGGGTGGATGCCCTGCTTCACGATGGTGCCCTTCGTCGGTGGCCGCCGGGTCGTCCCCGCGAGGGGACGTGAACCGGAGCCTGGGGTTCGTACCAGTGTGCCAGAACGCCGTCGCGGCCCGCCCTGTTCCGCTGCGTCCGCTCAGGTGGACGACGGCCACGCCTGGGTGAGCGGACGCAACGGCAGGGGGTGCTAGGCCGCGCCCTCGTTGACCGTTGTCTTCGCGATCTGCATGAGGAACTCGACGTTGGTGCGGGTTTCCTTCATCTTGCCGAGGAGCAGCTCCATGGAGCCCGCGGAGTCGAGCGCGTGCAGCACCCGGCGCAGCTGCAGCACGATCCGCAGCTCGTCGGGGGCGAGCAGCAGCTCCTCCTTGCGGGTGCCGGAGGCGTCGACGTCGATCGCCGGGAAGATCCGCTTGTTCGCCAGTGAGCGGTCGAGCTTGAGCTCGGCGTTGCCGGTGCCCTTGAACTCCTCGAAGATCACCGAGTCCATCGCGGAACCGGTCTCGACGAGGGCGGTGGCGAAGATCGTCAGGGAGCCGCCGTTCTCGATGTTGCGGGCCGCGCCGAGGAAGCGCTTCGGCGGGTACAGCGCCGCCGAGTCCACGCCACCGGTGAGGATCCGGCCGCTGGCCGGAGCGCCGAGGTTGTAGGCGCGGCCGAGGCGGGTGATGTTGTCGAGCAGCACCACCACGTCGTGACCCATCTCGACCAGCCGCTTGGCGCGCTCGATCGAGAGCTCAGCGACCGTGATGTGGTCCGTCGGCGGCCGGTCGAAGGTCGAGGCGATGACCTCGCCCTTCACCGAGCGCTGCATGTCGGTGACCTCTTCAGGTCGCTCGTCGACGAGCACGACCATGAGATGGCACTCGGGGTTGTTCGTCGTGATCGCGTTGGCGATGTCCTGCATGATCGTCGTCTTGCCGGCCTTCGGCGGGCTCACGATCAACGCACGCTGGCCCTTGCCCACGGGCATCACCATGTCGATGACGCGGGTGGTGAGGATGTCCGGCTTGGTCTCGAGGCGCAGCCGCTCCTGCGGGTACAGCGGCGTGAGCTTGCTGAACTCCGGCCGCTTGCGGGCCTCCTCGACATCCAGACCGTTGATGGTGTCGAGCCGGACGAGGGCGTTGTACTTGTCCCGCCGCTCGCCTTCCCGCTGCTGGCGCACGGCGCCGGTGACGGCGTCCCCGCGACGCAGTCCGTACTTGCGGACCTGCTGCAGCGACACGTAGATGTCGTTCGGGCCGGTCAAATATCCCGAGGTCCGGACGAAGCCGTAGTTGTCGAGGATGTCGAGGATGCCGCCGATCGGGATGAGGACGTCGTCGTCGCCGATCATCGGTTCCATGTCGTCACCGGGGTAGCGGTCCCGGTTGCGGTTGCGGCCGCGGCCACGCTCGCGGAAGCGGCCACGGCGGGCTCCGAACTCGTCGTCCAGGCCCTGCCCGGCGGGCTGCTGCTGCGGCTGCCGCTCGCCGCCTTGCCGGTCCTGGCGGTCGCCGGCCACGCGGTCCTGCCGGTCGTTCTGACGACCCTGCTGGCGCTGCTGACGCTCCGCCTGCACACGCTCGGTCGCCTCCTCCTCGGAGAGGCCTTCGGCGATCAGTGCGGCGATCCGCTCCTGCCGCTTCGCCTCGCGCTCGAGGAAGCGCTCCCGCCCGCGGTCGACCCGGGTCGGGCGCTCGCCGTCCTCGCTGTCGCGGTAGTCCCGGTCCTCACGGTCCTCGCGGTCCTCGCGGTCCTCGCGGTCCTCGCGGTCCTCCTGGTCCTCGCGGTCCTCCTGGTCCTCGCGGTCCTCGCGGTCCTCACGCTCCTGGCGGCTTTCGGGCTGGGCGGGCTGCTCCGCAGCCTTCCTGGCGCGAGCAGCGGGCGCGCTGGTCCGGGTAGGGGCGGCCGCGGCCGCCTGGGCCGCCTGGATCGCCTCGATCAGCTGGCTCTTGCGCAGTTTCGCCGTGCCCGTGATGCCGAGGTCAGCCGCGAGGGACTGCAGCTCGGCGAGGACGAGGGAGCTGAGCCCGCCGCCCGTGGTGGCCCGCCGGCGCGTCTTCGGGGCGCTCGCTGCGGGGGCGTCCTGCTCAGGGGTCTCGAGCAGGTCTGTGGTGTCGGTCAAGGAGATTCAGTCCTCCGTGTGAGCCGCGACCTCCGCATCGCACGGCGGCAGCGGGCTTGGGGTACCGGGATGGTTCCGGTGGCCTCGTACGCGAAGCGCCGAGGGGTTCGTGGGGGTTGCCGCTGCGGGCGGGCGGGGTGCTCGGTGCGGTGTCAGCCGGGTTCAGTGCCGGTAGGCGGTTGAAAGGGGCTGGAGCTCAGCCGTCAGGCGGCTCTGGCAAGAGCACTCGGGCCCTCACTGGGCGGCAGGTGCACGGACAGCGTAGACGGCGCCGTCCACGACTAGCAACACAGGTGGCGCCCGGCGTGTTCCGCGTCACACGTTCGGCCCAGCCCGGGGTGCGGGCTACAGGGGGAGGACCTGTGCGCCGGCGGCGTCGACGGGGAGCGGGACGACCTCCCAGGCCCGCGGGTGGCGGGCTGCGACGGCGTCGACGGTGGCTCGGGTGGCCAGGGCGAGCACGGTCGGTCCGGCACCGGACACCACGGCGGGTACGCCGTCAGCGCGTAGCTGGCTCACGAGCGCTGCCGTGCGCGGCATCGCGGAGGCGCGGTAGGACTGGTGGAGGTAGTCCTCGGTGGCGTCCATCAGCAGCTCCGGCGAGCGGGTGAGGGCGAGACTGAGCAGGGCCGTCCGGGCGCTGTTCGCTGCGGCGTCCGCGTGCGGCACGTCAGCGGGGAGCATGCCGCGGACCTTCTTCGTGGACGCGCGCGACGACGGGATGAAGGCGACGGGTGCCACGTCGCGGTGCACGTCGACGCGGGCGACCCTTGCCGTCGTACCGCTCATCCAGGCGAAGGTGAGACCGCCGCGGAGGCAGGCCGCGACGTTGTCCGGGTGCCCCTCGAGCCGGGTGGCGAGGTCAAGAGCAGCTTCGTCGGCGAGCGTGTCCTCGCCACCGAGGACGAGGGCGCGGGCAGCCAGGACAGCCGCGCAGATCGCGGCCGACGAGGAGCCCAGGCCGCGGGACTGCGGGATCCTGTTGGCGCAGACGATCTCGAGACCGCGCGGCTGACCGCCGAGGACGTCGAAGGTGGCACGCAGCGACTTGACCACGAGGTGCCGCTTGTCCCGGGGCAGGTCGTCAGCACCCTCCCCCGCGACGTCGACGGCGAGGCCGCTGTCAGCCACCCGCACCACGACGTCGTCGTAGAGGCCCAGAGCGAGACCGGCGGTGTCGAAGCCCGGGCCGAGGTTGGCGCTGGTGGCGGGTACCCGCACCCGCACGGGTGCCGCGCGGAAGCTGGGCATCAGTCGACGACGACCGCGCGCAGGCCGAGGGCGGCCGCGGCGGAGTCCGCGTGGGCGGCGACCGTCAGCGGCTTCGGTGCTCCGGCAATCGCCCAGTCTGGGTCCTTCAGACCGTTGCCCGTGACGGTGCAGACGACCCGCTCACCGCGCTCGACGTGCCCTGACTCACGGGCCTGCAGCAGGCCGGCTACCGAGGCGGCGGAAGCGGGCTCGACGAACACCGCCTCCTTGCGGGCCAGCAGCTTGTAGGCGGCGAGGATCTGCCGGTCGGTGACGGCCTGGATGTCGCCGCCGCTCTCGTCGCGGGCCGCGAGCGCCTCGTTCCACGAGGCGGGATTGCCGATCCGGATGGCGGTAGCGATGGTCGACGGCGACTTCACGGCCGCACCGTTGACGATCGGCGCGGCACCGGCGGCCTGGAAGCCCAGCATCCGCGGGCGTGAGCCGTACTCGGTGTAGCCCTTCCAGTAGGCCGTGATGTTGCCCGCGTTGCCGACCGGCAGGCAGTGCACGTCGGGTGCGGAGCCGAGCACGTCGACGATCTCGAAGGCGGCCGTCTTCTGCCCCTCGATGCGGAACGGGTTGACGGAGTTGACGAGCGTTACCGGGTAGTTCTTGGACAGGTCGCGGCACAGGTCCAGGCAGTCGTCGAAGTTGCCCTCGACCTGCAGCAGCTGGGCGCCGTGCACGAGGGCCTGCGCGAGCTTGCCGAGGGCGATCTTCCCTTGCGGCACAAGGACTGCGCAGGTCATGCCGGCGCGGGCCGCGTACGCCGCAGCTGAGGCGGAGGTGTTGCCCGTCGAAGCACAGATGACCGCTTGCGACCCCTCCTCGAGCGCCTTCGAGATCGCCATGGTCATGCCGCGGTCCTTGAAGGACCCGGTGGGGTTCGCGCCTTCGACCTTCAGCCACACCGAGCAGCCCGTGAGCTCCGACAGGTGCGGCGCAGGCACGAGGGGCGTCCCGCCCTCGAGCAGTGTGATCACCGGTGTGTCATCGGTGACGGGCAGCCGGTCCCGGTACTCCTCGATCAGTCCCCGCCAACCCGCGCCCACTACTGGCCCTCCACCCTCATCACACTCGCGACGTCCCGGACGACGTCCAGCCCGCGCAGCTCCTCCACCACGGACTGCAGCGCAGCATCCCGTGCCGTGTGCGTCACGACCACCAGCGACGCGTCGTCGCCGTGGCCCTCCTGCCGCACCGTGCGGATCGACACGTCGTGCGCGCTGAAGGTGTTGGCCACCGCGGCCAGGACGCCGGCCTTGTCGGCGACGTCGAGGCTGACGTGGTAGCGCGTCACGACCTCGCCCATCGGCTGCACCCGCAGGGCCGCGTAGGAGGACTCCCCCGCACCCCGGGCGCCGGAGATCGTTTTGCGGGCGACCGCGACCAGGTCCCCGAGCACCGCCGAGGCGGTCGGGGCACCGCCGGCTCCGCGGCCGTAGAACATCAGCTGCCCAGCAGCCGCCGCTTCGACGAACACGGCGTTGTAGGCCTCGCGCACGGACGCCAGCGGGTGCGTGCGCGGGATCATCGCCGGGTGCACCCGGACGCTGACTCCGTCGCCGTCGCGCTCGGCGATCGCGAGCAGCTTCACGACTGACCCCATCGCCTTGGCGCTCGCGATGTCTGCGGCCGTCACGTCGCTGATGCC
>JBHEMB010000444.1:0-6747 GCA_046262855.1 Mycobacteriales bacterium
GTGTCATGTTCGGCACGAACTACGTGTTCTCCGACCTGCTGCCCGAGCGGGCCGGTCACACCCCCGCGCCGGACCACGTGGACCCGCGCTTCACCCAGGTCTGGAAGTCGGTCGAGGTGCTGAAGACGCTGCCGCTGACCGACGACGAGCGGACCGCCATCGCGGCGGGCAACTTCAAGCGGCTCAAGGAGTCGGGCTCATGAGCTGGTCCCGAGAAGAGCTGGAGGAGGCGTTCGGGAATCACGGGTCGACGATCGCCGGCCTTGCCGGACAGAGTGACTGGGAACCGTTTGTCCAGCTGTTCGTCCCGGACGTCGAGTACGTCGACCCGATGATGGGGACGATGCGCGGCCACGACGAGATTCGCACCTGGGCCAACGCCGCGCTTGGCACGTTCCCGGGCTCGGCCATGACGTACCCGGAGTCGTGGCACCTGGTCGACGAGGCACGGGGCTGGATCGTGTGTGAGCTTCGTGACGTCATGAGAGATCCCGGCGACGGCAGCCTCCACGAGCTGAGCCACATCACGGTGCTGCACTACGCGGGCGACGGCTTGTTCTCGCTGGAGCGGGACGTCTACGACCCGGCGGCCTTCATCTCCCTCATCGAGAGCTGGGGTCGCCGGTCGGCACAGCTTGGGTCCCTCACCGAGGCGGAGACCGAGTGGTTCGCCCAGAGCATGCCCGCGGCGCTGGAGTTCTGAGGCTCAGGGCTCCAGCACGAAGAGCGGGATGACCCGCTCGGTGCTCTGCTGGTAGTCGTCGTACGCGGGCCAGGCCTTCGTGGCCTGTGCCCACCAGGTGGCCTTCTCCTCGCCGGTGACCTCCCGAGCCGTTAGCTCGTGCACGACCCCGCCGTCCTGGACGCGGCAGCGCGGCTCGGCGCGCAGGTTGTGCACCCAGCTCGGGTTGGTGGGCGCGCCGCCCATCGAGCCGATCGCGACATACCGCCCCTCGGACTCGACCCGCATCACCGGCGTCTTGCGCACTGTGCCGCTGCGCGCCCCGATGGTCGTCAGGATGACGCAGGGCTCGCCCATGAACTCGTTGCCCTCGCGCCCCTTGGTCTGCTCGTAGAGCGCGACCTGCTCCGCCGAGGGCGGCCAGGTGGACGGGACGTACTCGGTGTCGAACATGCGCTGTCGCCTCCAGAGCTCCTCGACCCGCGCCTTCAGGGCGTAGGCCGTGGCGTTGAACCCTTGCCGGACCCACTCGCCCATGGCGTCGTAGGCCGCCTGGGCATCCTCACCCGCGAACACATCCGTCGTCCGGTACGACGAGCGGCCTCCGCCCAGGTCCTCGACCCACTGGTCGCGAACCGCCACCATCCTCGGGTTGTCCGTCCCAGTCCCGTACTGCAGGTGGCGCGGCGGGTCGATCACCTGCAGGTGCTCGAGCATGCTGAACGGCTTGCCGGGCGCGAACGGGTTCGGCAGGTGCAGCCGCACGTCGGCCCCGACCACCAGCGTCGTCTCGACGCGGAACGTGTAGGGGTTCCAGGCGCCGTACCGCCCGAAGTCGATGACCACGGACCAGACCAGCTCGGCCGGAGCGTCGATCTCGACCACGTCACTGCAGATGATCGTCTCGATGAGGTCCAAGGCAGTTCCTGTCATGGCCGCGGACGGTAGGGGGACCCCGGGACTCCGACTCGATGCCGCTCCCGCTCAGCGGGAAGCGGCTCCAGCAGGCGGGTCTGGCCAGCCCTATCGTCGGCCGGTATCGAGGCGTCGGGAGGACAGAGAGGACAGAGCGGTGGTCGCAGTGCTCGAGGACTCCACGGATGAGTATGCGTCGTACGTCGGGAGGGAGGCCGAGCCGCCCCGGGTGGCCCGCTACCCGGTCAACGCCGCAATGATCCGGAACTGGGTCGAGGCACACGACGACCTCAACCCGGTCTACGTGGACCCCGCCGCCGCCCAGGACACCGGCCGCAACGATGTGATCTGCCCGCCCGCCATGCTGTCGACCTGGGTCATGTCCGGCTACCGGCGCTGGCGCGAGGTGCAGCGGATGCGGGCCGAGGGGGAGTCGGAGGACTTCGCCTACTCGCGGCTCATGGCGGAGCTCGATGCAGCCGGCTACACGTCGGTCGTCGCGACCGACGTCGAGCAGACCTACCTGCGCGAGCTGCACCCCGGTGACCACATCACCGCGCACTACACGATCGAGTCGGTCTCGCCGCTGAAAACGACCGGGCTCGGCGAGGGGCGCTTCATCACGCTGCTCAAGGACTACCGCGACCAGCACGGTGAGCAGGTCGCGGAGGAGCGGTTCCGGCTGCTCCGGTTCCGGCCGAAGGCCAAGGAGGCTGGAGCATGACCGCCGTACCCGGCTTGACGATCACTCAGGACAACCAGTTCTGGTTCGACGCCGCCAAGGAAGGGCGCCTGGAGATCCAGCGCTGCACCTCGTGCAGCACGCTGCGGCACCCGCCGGGCCCGGCGTGCCCGTCTTGCCGGTCGTTCGAGTGGGACACCGTCGTGGCCAGCGGCCGCTGCACCCTGCACAGCTGGACGGGGATCCACCACCCGCAGGACCCGGCCTTCACCTACCCGCTCGTGGTGGGTCTGGTCGACCTCGAGGAGGGCACCCGGCTGGTGGCCGATGTGGCCGGCGTCGATCCGGAGGACCTCACCATCGGCATGCCTCTCGAGGTCACCTTCGCCGAGCACGCGCACGGCGAGATCCTGCCGCAGCTGCGGGCTGCCCGATGACGCTTCCCGAGTGCACTGTCGGCACGGCCCTGCCCGAGCTGGCGCTGCCCATGGACCGATCGACGATCGTGGCCGCCGCGATCGCCTCGCAGGACTTCGAGGACGTGCACCACGACCCGGGGAAGGCCCAGGAGCGCGGGACGCCCGACATCTTCATGAGCATCAACTCCACGAACGGGTTCATCGACCGGTACGTGACCGACTGGTCGGGTCCGGGTTCCCGCATTACGGGCATCAAGCTCCGCCTGGGCGTGCCGCTGTTCCCGGGCGACACCCTGACGTTCAGCGGCGAGGTCGTCGAGGTCGGCGAGGCCACCACGGTGAAGGTCACCGGCAGCAACGAGCGCGGTGTGCACGTCACCGCTTCGGTGACCGTTGTGCCGCAGGCGGCGTCATGAGCTTCTCGGGCAAGGCGGCGATCGCCGGCATCGGCGCGACCGAGTTCTCCAAGGACTCCGGTCGCAGCGAGTGGCGGCTGGCCTGCGAGAGCGTGCTGGCGGCGCTCGAGGACGCGCAGATCGGCGTCGAGGAGGTCGACGGCTTCGCGCTGTTCACCATGGAGACCAACCCGGAGATCGCCGTCGCCCGGGCACTCGGCATCCCGGAGCTGACCTTCTTCAGCCGCATCCCGCACGGTGGTGGTGGGGCCTGCGCTCCCGTGCAGCAGGCGGCCATGGCGGTCGCGAGCGGCGTGGCCGACGTGGTCGTGGTCTACCGGGCCTTCAACGAGCGGTCCGGCACGCGGTTCGGCGCGGGCCCGCCGCCGTTCGCCTACAACGCGAACACCGACCAGGAGTACCGCAACTGGATCAACCCCTACGGGCTGCTCACACCGGCACAGCAAGAGGCCTTCCTCGCGCGCCGCTACATGCACGAGTACGGCGCGACCAGCGCCGACTTCGGGGCGATCTCGGTGCTGTCCCGCAAGCACGCCGCCACCAACCCGAAGGCGTGGTTCCACGGCAAGCCGATCACACTCGAGGACCACCAGAGCTCCCGGATGATCGCCGACCCACTCCGGCTGCTCGACTGCTGCCAGGAGAGCGACGGGGGCCAGGCGCTGGTGATCGTGAGCACCGAGCGGGCCCGTGACCTGCCGCACCCGCCGGCCGTCATCCGCGGCGCCGCGCAGGGCGTCGGGCCACAGCAGATCTCGATGAGCAGCTACTACCGAGAGGTCATCGACGAGATGCCTGAGGTCGAGCTCGTCGCCCGTCAGCTCTGGGAGCAGTCGGGTGTGGGTCCCGAGCACATGGACGCGGCCATCCTGTACGACGCGTTCACGCCGATGGTGCTGCTGCAACTCGAAGAGTACGGCTTCTGCAAGCGCGGCGAGGCCAAGGACTTCATCGCCGACGGCAACCTCGAGCTCGACGGCTCGCTGCCGGTCAACACCCACGGCGGCCAGCTGGGGGAGGGCTACATCCACGGCGTGAACGGGATCGCCGAGGGCGTCCGCCTGGTGCGCGGCAGCTCCGTCAACCAGCCCGCAAACAACATCGACCACGTCCTCGTCACCGGCGGCTCGCCGGTGCCCCACAGCGCCATCGTGCTCGGCGCGGACCACTGAGAAAGAGACACCCGTGACCGAGAGAATCACCTACGCCCGCGCCACCCACGGCGAGGACGAGATCCAGGCCGTCGTCGACGTGCTGCGCAGCGGCCACCAGGGGCTGCGGATCGGCAAGAACGTCCACGAGATGGAGACCCGCGTCCCGGCGCTGAGCGGCAAGAAGCTCGGAGCCATGTGCAACTCCGGGTCCTCGGGGCTCTACCTCGCCGTCGAGCTGCTCGGCCTCGAGCCGGGCAGCGAGGTCATCACCTCGCCCCTGACGTTCTCCACGGACGTCGCGCCGATCGTCCGCGCCGGGCTGGTGCCCGTCTTCGTCGACGCCGCCCCCAACACGTTCAACACCGACGTCAACAAGATTGAGGAGCTGGTCACCGACCGGACCCGTGCGATCCTGCTGCCGAACCTGGCGGGCAACGCACCCGACTGGGACGTCGTGCGGGAGATCGCTGACCGGCACGGCCTGAAGGTCATCGAGGACACCTGTGACGCCCTCGGCGCGCGGCTGCGCGGCACACCGACGGGTGCGCGCGCCGACATCAGCGTCACGTCCTTCTCGATGGCCCACATCATCACCTGCGCCGGCACCGGCGGCATGGTCATGGTCGACACCGACGAGCTGCGCGACCGCGCCCTGCTGCTGCGCCGCTGGGGTCGGCGCTCCGAGCCCAACCTGTTCGGCACGACCGGCAACGGCCGGGTCTTCCGGGAGCAGCTCGACGGCGTCGACTACGACAACGACTTCATCTTCGACGTGCTGCCGTGGAACTTCGAGCCCTCCGAGCTCGGCGCGGCCTACGGCGTCGTGCAGCTCAACAAGCTGGAGGCGAACTACAAGCGCCGTAAGGAGATCTTCCAGCAGTACACCGCGGCGTACAGCGCCTTCCCCGACCTCTTCACCCCGCCGCTGGAGCTCGAGGGCCTCGACACTGCCTGGCTCTGCTACCCCGTCATGGTCAACAAGGACGCGCCGTTCACCCGCAGCGACCTGCAGGAGGCCATCGAGGGCGCGGGCATCGACACCCGCACGGTCTGGAGCGGCAACATCACCAGGCACCCGATGATGGCCGGCGTCAGCTACCGCCAGCCGGAGGGTGGCCTGCCGGTCGCGGACGAGGTCTTCGAGCGCGGCATGACGCTGGGCATGAGCCACGGGCTGGGCGACGCCGAGGTCGCGCGGATCGCCGACGCGATCCACACCTTCGCCTCCCGCTGGGCCTGACCGTGCAGCTGGACCTCTCACCCGAGTCGAAGCAGCTGCGTGCGCGGCTGCGGGCCTACTTCGCCGAGACCATCAGCGAGGAGGACCGGCGCGCCCTCGTCGACCAGACCGAGGGCGGCCCGGTCTTCGACCGGATCACGCGGCAGATGGGCAAGGACGGCTGGCTGGGGCTGGGCTGGCCCAAGGAGTACGGCGGCAGCGGGGAGGACCCGGAGGCGCTGTTCGTCTTCTACGACGAGGTGATCCGGGCCAACGCGCCGCTGTCGCTCGTCACGCTCAACACGGTCGCCCCTGCCCTGATGAAGCACGGCACGCAGGAGCAGAAGGACTTCTTCCTGCCCCCGATCCTGACCGGCGAGCTGATGTTCGCCATCGGCTACACCGAGCCCAATGCCGGCACGGATCTCGCCGCCCTGCAGACCCGCGCCCGGATCGAGGGCGATGAGCTCGTCATCAACGGCAACAAGATCTTCACCAGCGCAGGCGTGTACGCCGACTGGATCTGGCTCGCGGTGCGCACCGACCCCGATGCCCCGACGCACCAGGGCATCTCGGTCGTCCTCGTGCCGACGAGCGCACCAGGGTTCTCCGTCACCGAGATCCACACGGTGGGTGGGATCAGCACCGCGGCGACCTACTACGAGGACGTGCGGGTCCCCATCGCCAACCTCGTCGGCCCGCTGAACGGCGGCTGGCAGCTCATCACCAACCAGCTCAACCACGAGCGGGTCGCACTGGCCGCCCGCGGTGGGATCGCCAACGAGCTCTTCGGCCAGGTCCTCGCCTGGGCCCGGGAGGAGCCGGTCGGCCCCGGCGTGCTCTACGACGTTCCCTGGGTGCGCAGCAAGCTCGCGGAGGTCTACGCGCTGCTCGCTGCGACCGACCTCATCAACCTTCGCCTGGTTGCGGATGTCGCGCACAACTCTCTCGGGGGCGGGGACTCCGCCGCCGCGAAGGTCTTCGGCACGGAGGCGGTCGTCAGCGCTTACAACATGCTGCTCGAGGTGATGGGCGGCGCCGGCCTGCTGCGCCCCGGTACCCCCGGAGCGGTGCTGCAGGGTCGGGTGGAGAACCTCGGCCGTCGAGCCCAGAACAACACCTTCGGCGGCGGCACGAACGAGGTCATGCGGGAGATCGTCGCCGGCAAGAGCCTCGGGATGACGCTCGGCGCCCGCCGGCGCCCCGCCGCACCGGCGGCCGCAGTCCCACAGCCCGCGCTCGCCGGCGCCACGAGAGGGG
>JBHEMB010000445.1:0-7477 GCA_046262855.1 Mycobacteriales bacterium
ACTCGGGATCGTTGGCCACGACGAGGATCGGGAAGTACGTCAGCGGCAGCGCCACCGCCGAGAAGATCAGGCTGTACTCGGTGACCTTCACCGGATCGAGGGTGGTCAGGATCAGCATCGCCCCGAGGACCACAGCGACGAGAACGACAGCGTGGAAGCGCGCTGCCTCTCGCGGCGCCGTGTACTTGCCCCACTGCCAGCCGAAGTACTGCGCCACCGTGTAGCCGGTGGAGAGGGCCGTCTCGAGGGCGGCTCCGAACGTCGCCGCCACGAAGCCGACGATGAGGAAGGCCAGCCCTACCTTGCCGAGGGCGAGCACCGAGGGCAGTGCCACTTGGTCGAGGTGGTCGACCTCGATGCCCTGCGGCAGCAGCACGACGGCCGCCGTGCCGGCGATGGCCAGGGAGAGCAGCCCGCCCAGCGGGAAGCCGATGTAGACGTTGACCTTCTCGATGAGGAGGTCCTTGCGGCTCCAGCCCTCCTCGACAGCTCCGGAGGAGAAGAAGAAGACCTCGTACGGCGTCATCGCCGCCCCGAACAGCGCGATCGCGTAGTAGAAGTAGGTCGGATGGCCTTCCCCGTTGGGCACCGCGGGATGGGTGGCCTGCCGCATCAGCTCGCCCCAGTCGGGTCCGAGCTGCCAGAGCGCGACCGCGAACGCGAGCAGGCACAGACCGGCGACGCCGAAGCCCTGTTCCATCATCTCGAACGGCATCCGCCAGATGACGAACCACACCAGGAAGGCGACGAGCGGCACGAACAGCAGGTAGCTGACACTGGTGGCCAGCTCGAAGGCGAGCGCCACGCCACCGATCTCGGCCGCGAGCGTCAGGAAGGTGACGAAGCTCGACGCCCCGAGGTTCAGCAGGCCGGCGCGCGGGCCCAGTCGTTCCCTGACAAGGTCGAAGGTGCCCCGGCCGCTGACCGCCGCCACCCGCCCGCTCATCTCGGCGAAGACGCAGATGCCCACGACGCCGAGCACCACGACCCAGGCGAGGTCCAGCCCGAACCGGGCTCCGACCACCGCGTTGGCGACGAGGTCGCCGATGTCCACGAACCCCCCGATCGCGGTGAGGATGCCGAGGAAGACCTGCAGCAGCTTCTTCATTGGAAGTGGTCCGCGAGGAAGCGCAGCTCGGTCAGTGTGGAGCGCAAGCGGTCGGCGAGGGCGGGCAGCTTGGCGAGCTCGCCGCGCCGGCAGACGATCCGCATCTCCTGCAGACCGGTGGTCGCCGACGAGAGCAGGTCGTCCACGGTGCTTCGCAGCCGGTCCGCTGCGACGTCCGGCGGCTGGATGCTGTCGAAGGTGGACTGGACCGACAGGACGTCCTTCTCCGCGTACCCCAAGAGGACGGAGAGGTAGTTGTTCGTGGCCTTGTGCTGCCTGGCGGCCTCCGCGCCGAGGATGGCAGCGGCCACCGACGAGGCCACCGCCTTCGCGGTGTTGCCCGCCTTCAGCTCGTAGTCACGGTCGCTCCGGGAGGACGACACGCAGCCGGACATCAGCACTGCTACGAGGGCGAGCGCGACGCCTCTCATCGTGGACCGCCACGCACGACCAGGACGAGCAGCAGCAGGACGAGCAGCCCCAGCTGGAGCCACGCACCGGCCAGCACGAACCCCTGGTTCACGCCCCGGCTGTCCCCACAATGATCACGGGTAAAACAACAACGATCACGAACGCGATCGCGTACAGGTGCAAGATCGTCACCGTGGGGAAGGCTCGGGTCGTGCTAGGACTGCCGCCTGGGGTCGTTGCCGGTCTCTTCGACCTCGACGGCGTCCTCACCGACACCGCGTCGGTGCACCGGGCCGCGTGGAAGCAGGTCTTCGAGGAGGAGACCGGGAAGCCCTTCACCGTTGCGGACTACCAGCTGTACGTCGATGGCAAGCCGCGCGAGGACGGGGTGCGGGACTACTTGCGCAGCCTCGGCGGCGAGCCTGACGAAGCGACCGTGAAGAAGGTGGCGGAGCGCAAGAACGAGGTGCTGAACCGGCGGATCGCCGACGACGGCGTCACGGTGTTCGAAGGCAGCCGGCGCTACCTCGAGGCCTGTCGCGACCAGGGGATCCGACGCGCGGTGGTGTCCAGCAGCGCCAACACGGCGCTGGTGCTGGACGTGTCGGGTCTCGCGCCGCTGATCGAGCTGCGCATCGACGGCGTGACGGCCAAGGAGCAGCGGCTGGCGGGCAAGCCGAGGCCGGACATCTTCCTCGCCGGCGCGAGGGGTCTCGAGCTCGGAGCGGCGCAGTGCGCGGTCTTCGAAGACGCTCTGGCCGGTGTCGAGGCCGGGCGGGCAGGCGATTTCGGCCTCGTGGTGGGAGTCGACCGCGTGGGTCACGCCGCGGACCTCCTCGCACACGGCGCGGACACCGTGGTCGCCGACCTGAGCGAGCTGCTGTGATCGAAGAGGACTGCTTCGGCGTCGAACCGTGGCACCTGCGGGAGTCCCGGCTCGACCTGTCCATCCTGGCGCAGTCGGAGTCGTTGTTCGCCTTGTCCAACGGCCACATCGGGCTGCGCGGCAACCTCGACGAGGGCGAACCGCACGGGATCCCGGGAAGCTACCTCGGCGGAGTGCACGAGATCCGCCCGCTGCCCTATGCCGAGGCCGGCTACGGATACCCCGAGGCCGGGCAGAGCGTCGTGAGCATCACCAACGGCAAGCTGATCCGGTTGCTCGTCGACGACGAGCCGCTCGATGTCCGCTACGGCGAGCTGCACCGACACGAGCGGCTGCTCGACCTGCGGGCGGGGACGCTCACGAGAGACCTCGAGTGGACGTCACCGGCGGGCAAGCCGGTGCGCGTCCGCTCGACGCGGCTGGTCTCGTTCACGCACCGTGCGGTCGCTGCGATCTGCTACGAGGTCGAGGCCGTGCACGACGCGACCCGAGTCGTGCTGCAGTCCGAGCTGGTGGCCAACGAGGAGCAGCCGCCGCCGTCCGACGATCCGCGGGTCGCCGCGGCGCTGTCGAACCCGCTGGTGGCCGTCAGCACCGACCAGAACGGCGCCGGTGCGATCCTGCTGCACCGCACCAGGGAGTCCGGGCTGCTCGTCGGCGCCGGGATGGATCACCTGGGTGACCTGCCGGACGATGCGACGCTCGAGCAGGACGTGCGCGACGACTGGGCGCGCACGACCGTGACGGTGACGCTCGACGCCGGCGAGCGCCTCACCGTCGTCAAGGTGCTCGCCTACGGCTGGTCAGCGGTCCGCACCGAACCGGCCATCCGGGACCAGGTCGCAGCCGCCCTGAGCAGCGCCCGGGCAGCGGGCTGGGACGTCCTCCTCAGGCAGCAGCGCGAGGCCCTCGACGTGTTCTGGGCCGGGGCCGACGTCGAGGTGGAGGGCGACCCGGTGCTCCAGCAGGCGGTCCGGTTCGGGCTGTTCCACGTCCTGCAGAGCGGAGCCCGTGCAGAGCGACGCGCCATCGCGGCGAAGGGCCTCACAGGCCCGGGCTATGACGGGCATGCCTTCCGGGACACCGAGGGCTTCGTCCTTCCCGTGCTGGCGATGACGGTGCCGCACGCCGCTCGAGACGCGCTGCGGTGGCGGCACAGCACGCTGGAAAAGGCGCGCGCCCGGGCCCGTACGCTGAGCCTCAAGGGGGCCGCGTTCCCCTGGCGCACCATCGCCGGCGAGGAGTGCTCGGCCTACTGGCCGGCCGGCACCGCCGCCTTCCACGTGAACGCCGACATCGCCTACGCGGTGGAGCGCTACCTCGCGGCGACAGGTGATGCCGACTTCGACCGGGAGGTGGGCATCGAGCTCCTCGTGGAGACGGCCCGGCTGTGGATCTCCCTCGGGCACCACGACCGGCACGGGACCTGGCACGTCGACGGCGTGACCGGTCCGGACGAGTACAGCGCGCTCGCGGACGACAACCTGTTCACCAACCTGATGGCAGCCCGGAACCTGCGAGCCGCGACCGCGGCGTGCGCACGCCATCCGCAGCGCGCGGCGGAGCTGCGGGTCGACAACGAGGAGCTCGAGACCTGGCGGGACGCCGCCGCGTCGGTCGCCATCCCCTACGACGACGACCTGCGCGCGCACTCGCAGTCCGCCGGCTTCATGCGGTACCGCGAGTTCGAGGCGGGCGACGCGTCGTACCCGTTGTTCCTGCACGTGCCGTACGGCCTGCTGTACTCCAGTCAGGTCTGCAAGCAGGCCGACCTGCTGCTGGCGCTGCACTGGTGCGGTGACGCGTTCACGGCCGAGGACAAGGCGCGCGACGTGGACTACTACGAGCGCCGGACGGTGCGGGACTCGTCGCTGTCGGCCTCGACGCAGGCGGTGATGTGCGCTGAGGTCGGCCACCTCGAGCTTGCGCACGCCTACGCGACGGAGACGGCCCTCATGGACCTCCGAGACCTGCAGGACAACGGCGCCAACGGGCTGCACATGGCGTCCCTGGCCGGGGCCTGGTCGGCGCTGGTCGAGGGCTTCGCCGGGATGCGCGCGCGGTCCACGCAGCTCTGCTTCGACCCCGCGCTGCCGGCAGGCATCACCAGGCTCGCTTTCCACCTGCGCTGGCGAGGAGTGCTGCTGCACACCGACATCACGCACGGCCGAGCAGCGTTCACGGCCGAGGGCGGTGACATCGAGCTGAACCTGCACGGCGCAGACGTCCTCGTGCCGGCGGGCAGCACGCACGTCATGGACCTGAAGCCGCGCAAGGCGATGCTGCCGCCGCCACCCCAGCCGCCGGGCCGGGCCCCGGTCCGCCCGAAGCGCTGATCCGTCCTGCCGGGCTTACCCGGCAGCGTGGTGGGTAGTCGGCGGAGCATGACGGAGTTCGGATACTTCCTGTCGAGTGAGGAGCTCAGCCCGAAGGAGCTGGTGCACTGCGGTCAGGTGGCGGAGCGCGCCGGGTTCGACCGGGTCTGGGTCAGCGACCACTTCCATCCGTGGACCACCGAGCAGGGCGAGAGCGCCTTCGTCTGGTCGGTGCTCGGTGCGCTCGCCGCCACCACCGACCTCACGATGACCACCGCGGTCACCTGCCCGACCTTCCGCATCCACCCCGCCGTGATCGCCCAGGCGACAGCGACCGTGGCCAGCCTGGCCCCCGGCCGGTTCATCTTCGGGGTGGGCTCGGGTGAGGCGCTCAACGAGCACATCCTGGGTGACGCCTGGCCGCCTGTCAGTGTGCGGCTGGGGCGACTGGCCGAGGCGCTCGGCATCATCCGCGAGCTGTGGGCAGGGGGCGTCGTCACGCACACCGGCGAGCACTACACCGTGCATGACGCCAAGCTGTTCAGCCTCCCGGAGACATTGCCGGAGATCTTCGTCTCGGGGTTCGGGCCACAGGCCACCCGGTTCGCCGCGGAGCACGGTGACGGCTGGATCACCACGAAGCCGGATGCGGAGGGCATGCAGACGTACCGCGAGGCAGGCGGTCGCGGTCGCACCCAGGCAGGGGTCAAGATCTGCTGGGCCCGGACCGAGGACGAGGCCGCGAAGACGGCGTACCGGCTCTGGGGGTTCCAAGGCGCAGGTGGACAGACCTCGCAGGACCTCCCGATGTGGCAGGGGTTCGAGGCGGTCGCCGAGCTCTCGAGCCCGGAGGACATGAAGCAGCTGGTCGCCTGCGGGCCGGATGCCGGGCGCGCCGCCGAGATGATCCGCAAGTACGTCGACGTGGGCTTCGACGAGATCTACATCTCGCAGATGGGGCCGGACCAGGAGGGTGGCATCGCGTTCCTGCGCGACGAAGTGCTTCCCCAGCTGACATGACGGTGGAGCTCGCCGGCATCGAGGCCGTCCTGCTGGACGTCGACGGCACCCTGGTCGACAGCAGCTACCTGCACGCAGTCTGCTGGTCCGACGCCTTCGCCGAGCTCTGCGTCGCGCGGCCCACCGCAGACCTGCACCGGCTCATCGGGATGTCCGCCGACCGCCTGATCGAGACGGCGCTCGCGGACGCGCCGCCGGCCAAGCAGCTGCGGGAGAGCCTCGAGCGCCGGCACGGCGAGCTCTACGAGCGGCACTGGCCGTCGTTGCGGCCACTGCCTGGCGCCCGCGAGCTGTTGCGGGACCTCAAGGGCCGAGGCCTGACAACGGTGCTGGCGTCGTCCGCCCCCGACGAGGAGCTCGAGGCGCTGCGGAAGGCACTCGACGCCGACGACTGGATCGACGCGGTCACCACCTCCGACGACGCCGCCGCCGGCAAGCCGGCGCCTGACCTGCTGCACGCGGCGCTGTCCCGAGCAGGATGCGCGGCCGACCGCGCGCTGCTCGTCGGCGACGCGGTGTGGGACGGCGAGGCCGCCCGGCGGGCGGGCATCCGCTTCGTCGGCGTCACGTGCGGCGGTACGACGGAAGCGGCCCTCCTCGACGCGGGCGCCGAAGCCGTCTTCGCCGACCCCGCCTTCCTCCTCGCCCACCTCCCCTGACCCCACCCCCCTCCCCGGCGTGACTGGATACAGCGCTGCCGATTTCCGCCGGTCGGAATCGCCATCGCGGTATCCATTCACGCGGGGCGGGTAGTGGGGAGCCATGCCGCGGTTGCGCAGGGTCAACCCGAACGGCCCTGGCCTGCGCCGGGTCCGCTGCGGCACCGGGTTCCGGTACGTCGACCCCGGCGGGAGCCCGGTCACCGACGAGGCCGTCCTCGCCCGCATCGAGGCGCTCGTCGTGCCGCCGGCGTGGGAGGACGTCTGGATCTGCCGGACCACCGCCGGCCACATCCAGGCCACGGGCCTGGACGCCGCGGGGCGCCGGCAGTACCGCTATCACGACCACTGGCGTGCCACCCGTGACCTCGCCAAGCACGAGCGGATCCTCGACTTCGGGGCGCTGCTGCCCAGGCTGCGCGACCGGGTCTGCCAGGACCTGGCCCTTGAGGGCATGCCGCGCATGAAGGTGCTGTCCTGCGCGGTGCGACTGCTGGACCTGGGGTTCTTCCGGGTCGGGTCGGAGCAGTACCGGACGAGCTTCGGGCTCGCGACCATACGCAAGGAGCACGTGACGGTCTCGCGATCCGGGGTCGTGACGTTCGACTACGTCGCCAAGGGCGGCCAGCACCGGGTGCAGTCCCTGGCGGAGCCGGAAGTCTGCTCGATCGTCAGCGCACTGAAGCGCCGCAGGAACGGCGGCGAGGAGCTGCTGGCGTACCAGGAGGGCGGCAGCTGGGTGGACGTCCGCAGCGGTGACATCAACGGCCACCTGCGCGAGCTCACCGGCTTCGACTGCACAGCCAAGGACTTCCGCACCTGGAACGCCACCGTCCTCGCGGCGGTCGGGCTCGCGATGCAGCAGGAGACCGCGACGGTGACGGCCCGTCGCCGGGCGATCTCCCGGGTGATGCAGGAGGTGGCGCACTACCTCGGCAACACACCCGCGGTGTGCCGGTCCTCCTACGTCGACCCTCGGCTGATCGACCTCTTCGAGAGCGGTACGACGATCCGGCCCGACCTGCAGCGCCTGGGCGAGGACGTCACCCCGGGCGCCCCTGCCACGCAAGGCCGGGTC
>JBHEMB010000446.1:0-8991 GCA_046262855.1 Mycobacteriales bacterium
ACGTCATTCTGTCAATTCAAGAACCAAGCCCCCGCACGCGCTCTTGACAGTCAGCGCTTACCCTCTTGTATGGTTGTCATGTTGGCCAATCTGGTCAAGATTACCTGATAAAGGGGTCGTGAGTCGTGACGTCCTACGCGCCCGCTCGTTGCGAGCTGAGCCAGTTGAGGTCGCTGGAAGCCGAGGCGATCCACATCATCCGAGAGGTCGCTGCCGAGTTCGAGCGGCCGGTGCTGCTGTTCTCCGGCGGCAAGGACTCGATTGTGATGCTGCACCTCGCGCTCAAGGCCTTCCGGCCGGGCCCGCTGCCGTTCCCGGTGATGCACGTCGACACGGGCCACAACTTCACGGAGGTCATCGACTGCCGCGACGCCTACGTCGCCAAGACCGGGATCAACCTTGTCGTCGCCTCAGTGCAGGACGACATCGATGCCGGCCGCAGTGTCGACGACGGTCCCTCGCGCAACCCGCTGCAGACCAAGACGCTGTTGCGTGCGATCAGGGAGCACCGGTTCGACGCCGCCTTCGGTGGCGCCCGTCGTGACGAGGAGAAGGCCCGAGCGAAGGAGCGGGTCTTCAGCTTCCGCGACGAGTTCGGTCAGTGGGACCCCAAGAACCAGCGCCCCGAGCTCTGGTCCCTCTACAACGGCCGGCACCGCAAGGGCGAGCACCTGCGGGTCTTCCCCCTGTCCAACTGGACCGAGCTCGACATCTGGGAGTACATCGGCGCTGAGCAGATCGAGCTCCCGTCGATCTACTTCGCCCATCAGCGCAAGGTCTTCGAACGCGACGGCATGCTGCTGTCCGTCGACCAGCACCTGCGGCCCGGCCCTGACGAGAAGGTCTTCGAGGCCACCGTCCGCTTCCGGACCGTCGGGGACGTGACCTGCACCGGATGCGTCGTGTCCACCGCCGCCACCGTCGAGCAGATCATCGCCGAGACCGCACAGACCCGACTCACCGAGCGGGGGGCCACCCGGGCCGACGACCGGATCTCCGAAGCCGGCATGGAAGACCGCAAGCGAGAGGGCTACTTCTGATGGCGACGCTGCTCCGACTGGCGACCGCAGGCTCGGTCGACGACGGCAAGTCCACCCTGATCGGGCGGCTGCTCTTCGACTCCAAGGGTGTCCTCGACGACCAGTGGGCCTCCGTCGAGCGCACCTCCAAGGAGCGCGGCCACGACTACACCGACCTGTCCTTGCTGACCGACGGCCTGCGTGCCGAGCGCGAGCAGGGCATCACGATCGACGTCGCCTATCGCTACTTCGCGACCGCCAAGCGCAAGTTCATCATCGCCGACACCCCCGGCCACACCCAGTACACGCGCAACATGGTCACCGGCGCCTCCACGGCGCACCTCGCGATCGTGCTCGTGGATGCGCGCAACGGCTTGCTCGAGCAGTCGCGGCGGCACGCTTTCCTGTCGTCGCTGCTGGGCATCCGACACGTGGTGCTGGCCGTCAACAAGATGGACCTCATCGGGTGGGACCGCTCGCGGTTCGAGACGATCCGCGACGAGTTCGCCGCGTTCGGCGGCAAGCTCGGGATCGACGATGTCGTCGCCATCCCGATCTCGGCCCTCAACGGTGACAACGTCGTCACGCGGTCAGGCCAGAGCGACTGGTACGACGGGCCCACGCTGCTGGCCCACCTCGAGGAAATCGAGGTCGTCAACGACCAGGAGCTGGGTGCCGCGCGGTTCCCGGTGCAGTACGTGATCCGTCCGCAGAGCCGTGAGCTGCACGACCACCGCAGCTACGCGGGCACGGTGGCCGGCGGCATCCTGCGTCCTGGTGACGAGGTCGTTGCCCACCCGAGCGGACTGTCGACCCGGATCACGAACATCGAGGGCCCGACCGGTCCGGTCGAGGAGGCGTTCGCTCCGATGGCCGTGGCCATCACGCTCGCCGACGACCTCGACATCTCCCGAGGCGACATGCTCAGCCATCCGGGCAGCCCGCCGCGCGTCACCAGGGACGTCGAGGCGATGGTCTGCTGGATGGGCGATGCCGCGTCCCTGCACCCGGGTGAGGAGCTGCTGGTCAAGCACACGACGCGCACGACCCGGGCGACCGTGGTCTCCGTCGACCACCGCCTTGACATCAACTCCCTCGAGCTCGACCCCGAGGCCGGCTCCCTGATGCTCAACGAGATCGGCCGTATCAGCCTGCGCACCCATGTGCCGCTGCTGGTCGACGACTACGCGAAGAACCGCACATCCGGTTCGTTCATCCTCATCGACCCAGCGACCAACAACACCGTTGGTGCGGGCATGGTGGTCGCGCCCAGCCGGAGCCCCAACGTCACCCGGCCGAAGAGCCTGACGACCGCTGCGGACCGGCTGTCGCACGGAGCCACCGTGTGGTTCACGGGCCTGTCGGGATCAGGGAAGTCGACCGTGGGGATGCACGCGGAGCGGCAGCTGCTCGCGGCCGGCCGCCCCGCCTTCGTCCTGGACGGCGACACGCTTCGCCACGGCCTCAACGCCGACCTCGGCTTCTCGCTCGCTGACCGGACCGAGAACCTGAGGCGGATGGCGCACGTGGCGGCGCTGCTGGCCGCGTCGGGGCAGGTGGTGCTCGTGACCGCGATCAGCCCACTGGCTACGCATCGGGCGCTTGCGCGGGAGATCCACGAGCAAGCCGGCATCGAGCTGATCGAGGTCTTCATGGACAGCCCGCTGGAGCTCTGCGAGGCGCGCGATCCCAAGGGCCTCTACGCCCGCGCCCGGGCGGGGCAGATCAGCGACTTCACGGGCATCGACAGTCCCTTCGAGCCACCGCTCGACCCCGACGTCAGGCTGGAGCCTGCCGACGCTCCGGAGCTCCAGGCTGCGCAGGTCATCGCGCGACTGGCCCGCGGATGACCACCGGCTCAGGACCAGCTCGTTGGCATACTGACTGCCATGCGGATGTCGGCCAAGGCGGAATACGCCACCCGGGCCATGATCCAGCTGGCCACGCTCGACCCGCACACCCTGATGAAGTCCGACGCGCTCGCCGAGGTGCAGGGCATCCCCAGCCAGTTCCTCGTCGACATTCTCTCTGACCTCCGGTCGGCGACCCTCGTGCGCAGCGTCCGCGGCCGTGACGGTGGCTACTGCCTCGCGCGGCCCGCGAGCGAGATCAGCATCGCCGAGGTGCTGCGCTGCATAGACGGCCCACTCGCCAGCGTGCACAACGTCGGCCTCGGCGACCTGCCCTACACCGGCCCCACCGCCCGCCTGGCCGACGTCTGGATGGCGCTGCGCGCCAGCATGCGACACGTCCTGGAGGAGACCAGCCTGGCCGACGTCGCGAGCAACGCGCTGCCCGGCCACGTCAGCGACCTGGCCGACAGCTACCGCAAGCAGGAACGCTCGCGGGACAAGCGGCGGTCGCGGATCAGCTAGACACCGCGCTGCTCGGTACGCCCCCTTGCGGCGATGTCTTCAGCTGGGCGTGCGGCTCGGCCGGGCGTCACCAACCGCGCCTTCAGGCGGACGCTCTCCTGACTGTCGGCTCAGACCAGCCGAACGGCGGGGGGCAGCGTGCCGCGGTCTGGGTAGGCGAGGAACCGCCTGGTCTCCTCCGACACCGGCGCGGTGAGGTACCCGGTGCAGGCGTCGATGAGGGTGCTGACGAACAGGCCGAAGGCGACGACGTCCTCGCCGTTGCGGACTGCGCGCTCCCGCTCGGCCGCGGCGTGCAGCGTCAGCACCTGGACCTGCTGGATGCGCATCGTCCGTACCGGTTCCTCGACGTCGGGGAGCAGGGCTTGGACCTCCGCGACGAAATCGGCCTGCGACTGCTGGGCAGCTTGGGGGCTCAAGAGGAGTCGTGCCGAGCTGCGCTCGAGCTGCTCGAGGAAGGACAGGTACGACCCCTCGTGCGACTCTGCCAGCTCGAGCACGGGCAGCAGGTGCGCCTCCAGCCGGCCTCGCAGATCACCCGGGTGGACGCGTGCCTTGAGCAGCTCTCGTCGCTGCAGCAGCTGCGGCAAGCGGTAGCCGAAGATCGCCTCGACCAGCCGTTCCTTGGACCCGAAGTGGTAGGCGACGGCGGAGTTGTTGCTCGAACCTGCTTCCGTCGCGATCTGCCGCAGGGACACCCCTGCCAGCCCGTTCTCGGCGAACAGCCGCTCCGCTGTGAGCAGCAGCTGGAGCGCCGTCGCGGTCGCCGGGGCGCCCTGCGGGGTCGTCATGGCTGGTCAGCCTGCCATCGCTGGGCCGCGTCGTGCAGCGCCTCGCCCTTGGCGAAGCCGTAGTACGCGCTGAACTGCAGGATGATCTCCTGCATCTCGTCCCACGAGATGTCACCGGAGCCGAGAGCCGAGCCGACGTGCGAGGCGATCGGCGTGGCGGTGTCCGACAGGGCGACGCAAGGAAGGGTCACGAGCCGGCGGTCACGACGGCTCAGCGCGGGGCGGCGCCACACGTGTCCGAAGACGAAGCCGACGATGCCGGCGTGGAAGTACGCCGAGTCCGAGGGCGGCGGCGGGGAGAGGTTGACCTCCTCGTAGGACTCGCGCCCGATCCGCAGCCGCTCCTCCCGCGGCTCAGGGCCGAGGTCCTCGACGCCGAGCGAGGGGAACGGCGGCGGCTCCTCGCCGCGCTCGGCATGCAGCCGGTACCACTGCATGCGCACGGTGACCTCGAGCTGCGACGCCTTCGGCCATCCGCAGTAGACGGCGAAGTGCAGCGTGATCTCGTTGAGCTCCTCGATGGTGAGGTCGCCGCTCGCCAGTACCCCGTAGATGTGGTCCTCGATCGGCTTCACAGCGTCCGCGGCCGACACGCAGGCGAGGGAGACGATCCGCCGGTCGCGGATGCTGAGCCCCGGCCGGTTCCAGACCTGGCCGAACAGGAAGTCGCGGCGCGCGGCCTCGAAGGGTGTGTCCACCTGGGGAGGCTCGGCTGCCATGACGGCGCGGTAGGTCTCGATGGTGCTCATCTGGGTGGTCATCGTGGCTCCAGCTCGGCGATCTGGGACTGCAGGTAGGCGTCGAGGTCGGTCGCTCGCGCGATGAGCTCGTCATGGATCTCGGGTGCGGTGGTGACGAGGAAGCGACCGGCGGTCACGGCCTCGGCCACCAGTTCGCCGACCTGGGCGGGGTCGGACAGCGCGTGCTGAGGCGCTCGCGGCGTGGCCGACGTCTCGCCGTACAGCGTGAAGTCGTCGAGCATGTTCGTGATCACGCCGGAGGGGCACAGGCAGGTGACGCCGATCCCCTTGGGCGCCAGGTAGAGCGCCAAGGCCTCGGTGATGCCGACCATCGCGTGCTTGGTCGCGACATAGGGCAGCCGGTCGAAGCCGTAGGCGAGCAGCCCCGAGGCCGACGCGGTGTTCACCACGTGACCGAATCCCTGCTCGATGAGCATCGGGAGGAAGACCCGGTTGCTGCGCGCGACGCCCATGACGTTCACGTCGAGCACCCGTTGCCAGGCCTCGTCCGGCAGCGACTCGGGCGGCCCCATGACGAGGATCCCGACGTTGTTCATGACGACGTCGATCCGGCCGAAGGCGGCCAGGCACGTGTCGCGCAGGGCCAGGAGGTCGGCTTCGGACGTGACGTCCGCAGCGACGCCCCGAGCCCGACCGTGAGCAGCCTCGATCTCCGCGGCGACCTCCTTGGCGCGCTCCTCACGCACATCGCCGACGACGACAGCGCAGCCCCGACGGGCGAAGGCCAGAGCGGTCGCCCGGCCGATACCGCTGCGGCCACCGGTGATGACGGCAGCAGCGCCTGACAGGTCGAAGGGCCGGGTCATGCGACAGCCACCGCCTTGGTGCGCAGGAACTCGAACAAGCCCTCCTGGCCGCCTTCGCGGCCGTAGCCGGAGATGCCGATCCCCCCGAAGGGCAGCTCGCAGCCGAGCACGGGGCTCGCGCCGTTGACGTAGACGCCACCCGCCCGCAGCTGGGTGGCCAGCCGGTTGATGCGGCCGACGTCCTTCGTCCAGACATAGGACGCCAGCCCGTACGGCGTGGAGTTGGCGATCTGCACCGCCTCTTCCTCGGTGGCGAACCGCAGCAGCGACAGGACGGGCCCGAACACCTCCGTCTGCCCGATCTCGCTCGCGGGATCGACGTCACCGAGCACCGTGGCCTCGACGTAGAAGCCTTGCGCTGCCGGGACTCCGCCGCCAGCGAGCAGCTTGGCCGAACCGTCTGCTTGGGCGCGCTGGATCATGCCGAGAATGCGCTGTTGGGCAGCCTTCGTGATGACCGGGCTCAGGACGGTGCTGGGCTCGAACGGGTCACCTGCCGGCATGCTGCGCACCGCCTCGACGACCTGCTCCGCCACCTGGTCGTACACGTCGTGGTGCACGAGCATCCGCGACGGGATGGCGCAGCCCTGACCGGCCAGCACACCGCAGACGCTGAACGCGTTCATCATCCCGACGGCCTCGAGATCAGCATCCGGGAAGACGATGTTCGCCGACTTGCCGCCGAGCTCGAGCACTGCCGGCTTCAGGGACTCCGCGCACGCCGCGAGGATCTTCTTCGCGGTGGTCGGCCCGCCGGTGAAGCTCACTTTCTGCACCAGCGGATGGCGGACCAGCGCGTCACCGGTCTCGGCGCCGCCGATCAGCAGGTTCACCACGCCGGCGGGGATACCGGCCTGCCGGATCACCGCCATCAGGCGCTCGGAGGAGTACGGCGTCAGCTCGGACGGCTTGAGCACGACGGTGTTGCCGGCGGCGAGCGCCGGGATCAGCTTCATGCCGACCGAGAACAGCGGGCTGTTCCAGGTCATGAAGACCGCGACGACACCGTAGGGCTCAGGGACGGTGTAAGCGAGCTCGCGCGACTGCCCCGGCGTCGAGGTCACTCGACCCTCGATCTTGTCGGCCCAGCCCGCGTAGTACTCGGTCCAGTCGGCCAGCACGTCGACCGAGAGCTGGCCCATCCCCAGGGTCATGCCGTTGTCGAGCACGCACAGCCGGGCGAGCTCCTCGCGGTCCTCGCGGACGAGCGCTGCGAGCCGGGTCAGCACCCGGGCGCGGTCGGCCGGCTTCCAGCCCCGCCACTCGGCGAACGCCGCGTCGGCGGCGCGCACGGCGGCATCCACCTGGTCGGGGCCGGCCATCGGCACAGGTCCCTGAACCCGGCCGTCGACGGGCCATACGTGGTCATGGCTGCCCGCGCTGCCCTCGCTGAGGAGCTGGTCGCCGATGTGCAGGTGGACGCGCGGGACGTCCCGGGAACTCGTCATGTCAGCCCTTCGAGGTGGTCAGGCAACATGCTTATCGCTTAAGGCACTTGACTGCAAGCCCCAGCATGTGACTTAGTTGCGCGCATGTCCTACGCCCATGAGCTCTTCGACCTGTCCGGCAAGGTCGCCGTCATCACCGGCGGCGCGGGAGGCATCGGGGTGGTGTACGCCGACGCGCTGTGCCAAGCCGGCGCCGCTGTCGTCGTCGCCGATGTGAACGCCGACGCGGCCGGGAAGACCGCGCAGCAGCTGGTCGACAAGGGCCACCGCGCGGTAGCCGCGCAGGTCGACGTCACCTCTGCCGAGTCCGCCGCAGCCATGGCCGCGACCGCTGTCGAAGCCTTCGGCGGCGTCGACATCCTCATCAACAACGCGGCGATCATGACCGACCTCCCGCCGTACGCACTGTCGAACATGCCGGTGCCCGAGTGGGACCGCGTCTTCAACGTCAACCTGCGCGGGCCGCTGCTCTGCACCCAGGCGGTTCTGGAGTCCATGACCGGACGTGGGGGCGGGCGGATCATCAACGGCCTGTCGGCGGGCGCCTTCATGGCCGGCGGCATCTACGGCGTGAGCAAGTACGCGTTGCACAGCCTCACGGCCAACCTCGCGATGGAGCTCGGGAGCCGCGGCATCAACGTCAACGGGATCGCGCCTGGCCTGGTCGACGCCGACAGCGGCTACGTCAGCCTGCCGAAGGACTCGCCGTTCCGTGACGCGATCGCGGCCACCATCCCCGGGAAGAAGTCCGGGCCGCCGGAGGACCTGGTGGGCACCCTGCTGCTGCTGTGCTCCAAGGCAGGGGAATGGATCACCGGGCAGACCATCTCGGTCGACGGCGGCTGGGTGATGCGGCTGTGACCGCCGTCGGCTTTGTCGGCCCGGGCCGGATGGGGCGCCCGATGGTGGACCGTCTGCTGCAGGCGGGTCATGAGGTGACGGTCCTGGCCCGGCGCGAGGAGGTCCGCACCGGGCTCGAGCGGGCCGGCGCGCGAGCGCTCACGACGCCGTCCGAGGCGGCCAAGGGCGCAGAGGTCGTCCTCGTCTGCCTGTTCTCAGATGAGCAGCTGCTCGAGGTTTGCGAGGCCGGTCTTCTGGCGGCGCTGGAGCCGGGATGCGTCGTCGCGTCCCACGTGACGGGGCGGCGCTCCACCGTGCAGCAGCTCGGTGCGCGCGCCGCCGAACGCGGCGCCCGGTTCGTCGACGCGCCGGTCAGCGGAGGCGTTGCGGAGATCGAGGCCGGCGGGCTCACTGTCATGTTGGGTGGCGACGAGGCGGCGGTCAGCACCGTCGACGCCGTCATCGCCGCGTACGCGGATCCGCGGATCCGCACCGGCGCGCTCGGCAGCGCCCTCGCGGTCAAGCTCGTCAACAACCTGCTCTTCGCCACGCACGCCCAGACGGCAGCGGCGGCGATCCAGCTCGGCGAGCGGCTCGGCGTCGAGCAGGCCGCGCTCCTGCAGGTCCTGGAGAGCGCTAGCGGACGCAGCTTCGCCGGGAGCTCGCTCGGACGAGCCGGTTCGCTGTCGACCTGGGCGGATCTCGTGGGGGAGTTCATGCGCAAGGACGTCGCTGCGTGCGAGGCCGAGCTGGAGGCGGCCGGAGCAGACGGCGGACTGCTGGTCGACGTCGTCCGCCGCGGGCCGCTCCCACTCGCCCGCTGACGACCGAGGTCGTGACGTGATGTGTCGTCGACGTGGCGTGCGCGCCGCGGCTCCTGCGTACGCGATCGCCCGAACTCAGCGCGCGTCAGGTCACATGTAGAGGCCGCCGTTGACACCGATCTGCTGG
>JBHEMB010000447.1:0-3920 GCA_046262855.1 Mycobacteriales bacterium
GGCCTGACCAACGCCGAGATCGCCGGCCGGCTGTTCATCTCCACGAAGACGGCCGGCAACCATGTGAGTGCGATCCTGACGAAACTCGGGTTGCGCTCCCGTACTGAGGCGACCGCGTACTTGCTGCAGCAACAGGGACCCGAATAGGGAGCGTTCCCCCTGCTTCCTGGTGCGGATCGACAGAGGCTGCGTGACGCCGGCCGGACACGAGATGAGCCGGGAGCAAGGGGGTAACCATGACCGTCATCGACAACACCACACAGGCCGCGCCGCCGGTCGACGAGGAAGCGATCGGTGCACTCGCCGGCCGGATCTTCGAGGCCGGCGTCGGCGCGATGGAGCTCGTCGCCGTCCACCTGGGCAAGGACCTCGGGCTGTACGACGTGCTCTCCGAGCGCGGCCCACTCACGACTGGCGAGCTGGCCGATCACGCGGGCATCGACCCGCGCTATGCCCGAGAGTGGCTCGAGCAGCAGACCATTGCCGGCTTCCTCGAGGTGGCGGACGCAAGCGCCGACCCGGACGACCGCAGGTACGCACTGCCCACGACGACAGCGGCGGTGCTCGTCGACCCATCGAGCCCGGCCTACCTCGCCCCCTTCGGGGGCTTCGTCGTCTCCTTGGGCAGCGCCTATCCCCAGGTGGCGACGGCCTACCGCACCGGAGGCGGAGTCAGCTTCGGCGAGTACGGTGACGTTCTCCGAGAAGCTCAGGAGGCTCTCAACCGACCGGCGTACGAGCACTTCCTCGCCGGCTGGATCGAGACCGGCCTGCCCGACGTGCACGCGCGCCTGGTTTCGGGCAGCCCAGCGCGGATCGCCGACATCGGCTGCGGCTGCGGCTGGTCGACGATCACCCTCGCCAAGACCTATCCCGACGCGCACCTCGACGGTCTCGACAGCGACCCCGCGTCGATCGAGCAGGCGCAACGGAACGCGGCCGCCGCCGGTGTCGACAACCTCACGTTCAGCACGCGAGACGCCGCCGACCCCGCACTGCAGGGCACGTACGACCTGGTCTGCGTCTTCGAGGCGCTGCACGACATGGCCCGACCGGTCGAGGCGCTGGCCGCAGCGCGCCAGCTGCTGACCCCTGGTGGCTGCGTCCTCATCATGGACGAGCGAGTCGCCGACCAGTTCGGTGCCGTCGGCGACCCCATCGAGCGGATGATGTACGCCGCCAGCGCGATCCACTGCCTGCTGGTCGGCCAGTCCGACGAGCCGTCGGCTGGCACAGGCGCGGTCATGCGGACGTCGACGTTCACGGACTACGCCACCCGAGCCGGGTTCTCCAGGATCACCGTGCTCCCCATCGAGCACGACTGCTGGCGCTTCTACCGCCTCGACGTCTGAGGGGATGGCGACGATGCTGATCAGACGGATCATGGTGACCACGACAATGGCGCTGTCCGTGGGAACGGGAGTGCAAGCGGTGGGCATGCAGGGTGCGGCCGCAGAGGCCTCGGGCCACGCGAGCTGCGTCGGGATCGAGTTCTCGGCGATCTCCCCTCCGGCGACGAGTGACGAGTTCCCCGGCGGTGGTTCCGAGCTGGCGCACCTCGTCGGCTCGCTGGCGCAGCAGTTCGGCGTGACTCCCGGCGCGATCGTCGCGCCGGTCGCCCGCCTTCACGAGGGCTCGCACCTCGCCTGCGACGAGGCGAGCGAGTAGCCAAGGGCAGCGGCGGCGGCCTCCGGCTGGTCGGGAGGCCGCCCCGGCCTCAGGCAGGAACGGGTGCGGCCTTCTGCGCGCCCGTCCGCCGCGCGGCAGGCCGCGTCTTGGCCAGGTGCTTCGCTGTGTACGCCGCGTCGCGCGCGACCCCCCAGAGCGAGGCAGATGCCAAGGCGTACTGGAACTCCAGCCCGAGGAAGTAGAGCCCTGGCACGTCGGTGGAGACGCCACGAGAGTGCACCGGCAGACCGTGCTCATCGATGCCAGGCAGATCGATCCACGGGAAGTCGTGCCGGAAGCCGGTGCACCAGATGACGTTGGTGACATCGAGCACCTGACCGTCCTCGAGCTGGGGAAGTCCGTCGTGAACGCCAACCACCCGCCCGACGCGCTGCACACCGGCGCGCTCCAGCCACTTCGGCTTCACCGGGATGAGGGGGGTCGCCTGGCCACGCATCTTCGGGGCGGCCTTGCGACCGATCGGTGTACGCAGGCACAGCACGTTGCGCTGCACGAACCGCACCATCCGCACCACGAAGGTCCTCGCGAACCACGTGTCGATGTCCGGCGGGATGTGCGGGACCTTCGGTCCGGCGAGCCAGGTCGGATGCGAGCCGACGACGTCGAGGGAGATGTCGGCGCCCGAGTTCGCCGCGCCGACCAAGAGCACTCCACCCGGCTGCAGCTGGCCCGTGTTGCGGTATGCCGAAGAGTGCAGCTGCACGATGTGCGCGTCGAGCTCAGCCGCGAACGCCGGCACCCGCGGATCCCCGTAGGAACCGGTCGCGACGATCACGTTCGCTGCCGCGAGGTCACCGCGGGTCGTCTCGACAACAAGCCGGTCGTCGGCCCTCGTCAGCCGCGTCACGCGCACTCCGTTGCGCACCGGCAGAGCGTGGTGTGCCGCGTAGGACTCCAGGTAGTCGGCCATCTGGTCCTTCGTCGGGGCCAGCGACTGGCGTCCCGGCATCTTCAACCCGGGTAGCGCGCAGTCACGGACCGGCGTGAACAGCCGCAAGGAGTCCCAGCGGTTGCGCCAGGCGTCACCGATCCGTGGATTCGCGTCCAGAATGACAAACTCCCGACCCTGCTTGGCCAGCTCATAGCCCGCCACGAGGCCCGCCTGGCCGCCCCCGATGATCGCAGTGTCGATGTACTCGGTCGTGTTCGACATCTCGGATCCCTCCCCTGTCGCTGTTCGATTGCCGCGACGGTACGGAGGGCTGGGTGAGGCCAGCATCCGGAGAAATACCCATTCTTCAGGTCCGCGTGCTCAGACGAGCTGGTGCTGGAAGGCGTACGCCGTCGCCCCCGAGCGGGAGGAGACGTCGAGCTTCATGAAGATGTTGCTCACGTGCCGGTGCACTGTCTTCTCGGACAGGAACAGCTCCTCGGCGATGGCGCGGTTGGTCTTGCCGGCCGCCACCAGCCTCAGCACCTGTACCTCTCGAAGGGACAGCCCACCCGGCGCGACCACGGCCCCACGCGTCGATAGCTTCACCAGCGCTAGATCGGGTGCCGCGCCGAGCTCCTGGAACACCCATCGAGCCGCGTCGAGCTCCATCTCTGCGGTGTCCTCGTCACCGAGCGCACGGCAGACCTGACCGAGCAGCACGCGCACCCGCGCCGCGTCGTACGGCGCCTCCAGCTCCTGCCAGATCGACCACGCGGTGCGCAGCACGCCGAGCGCCCGGCGAGTCTCGCCCTCGGCCAGCAACACCGCACCGTCGGCATGCTTCGCGTGCGCGCGCAGCAGCGGCGCTTCGACCTGTTCAGCGAGCGTGGTGAGCTCGTCGGCGGCAGCGCGGCCGGCTGCCACGTCCGCGCACGCGAGCGCGACCTCGACCTGCGCAGCAAGCAGCCGGGCCCGAGCGAGCCCGCCCGGAGCCTCATCAAGCCCACGCTGGATCGCCGCCCTAGCGGAGTCGAGGTGGCCCTGTGCGAGGCGCAGCAGTCCGAGCCCCGGTTGCGTCTCGTGCCCGAACTGGCTGGCTTGCTTGTACGCCGTCTCCGCCTCGGTGTACTCCCCGCGCAGCCGATGCAGCTCCCCGAGCTGGTAGTAGGCGCTGCCGAGCACCGGGTCGGCCGCGACCTCGGCGAGCCACTCGCGCGCCCTCGTCGCTTCGTCGTACGCCTCGCTCCATGCCCCGTGCAGCCTGAGGATCTCGGCACGGTGCACCAGGCAGTTGCCGCGGAAGGGCACGAGGCCGGGTTGCGCTTCGCACCAGCGGGTGAGCGCCGCGGTCCACTCC
>JBHEMB010000448.1:0-3102 GCA_046262855.1 Mycobacteriales bacterium
GTGTGCGACAGCTGACCACGCTGGTAGCGCTTCTCGACGGCTTCGGCCTTGATCTCGTACTGGTCGAGGATCTCCCACTTGTTCGGCGGCACAACGACATCCGAGATGGCGATGGTGACGCCGGACCGGGTGGCCCAGTAGAAACCGGCGTCCTTGAGCTTGTCGAGCGTCCGCGCCACGGTGACCATCGGGTACCGCTCGGCCAGGTCGTTCACGATCGCGGCCTGCCGCTTCTTCGGCATCGCCTCGTTGATGAACGGGTAGTCCTCCGGCAGCAGGTCGTTGAACAGCACCCGGCCGAGCGTCGTCTCGGCCAGCCACTGGCCGCCCGGCTCCCATTCCGCCGGCCGGTCCGCCGGAGCCGGCGCGCGGTCGTGGATCCGGACCTTGATCGGCGACTGCAGCTCGATCGCCTTGCGGTCGAAGGCCATGATCGCCTCGGCCGGCGAGGAGAACGCCTGCCCCGCTCCCACGCCTTCCTCCTTGAGGAGGGTCAGGTGGAAGAGGCCCGTGACCATGTCCAGTCGCGGCATGGCGAGCGGGCGCCCGGATGCCGGCGACAGGATGTTGTTCGAGGACAGCATCAGGATCCGGGCCTCGGCCTGCGCCTCGGCCGACAGCGGCAGGTGCACCGCCATCTGGTCACCGTCGAAGTCCGCGTTGAACGCCTCGCAGACCAGCGGGTGCAGCTGGATCGCCTTGCCCTCGACCAGCTGCGGCTCGAAGGCCTGGATGCCCAGCCGGTGCAGGGTGGGCGCCCGGTTGAGCAGCACCGGGTGCCCGGCGATGACCTCTTCCAGCACGTCCCACACCGCGGGACGGGCCCGCTCCACCATTCGCTTGGCGGACTTGATGTTCTGTGCGTGGTTGAGGTCGACCAACCTCTTCATCACGAACGGCTTGAACAGCTCGAGCGCCATCTGCTTCGGCAGGCCGCACTGGTGCAACTTCAGCTGCGGACCCACCACGATGACCGAACGGCCCGAGTAGTCGACCCGCTTGCCGAGCAGGTTCTGCCGGAACCGGCCCTGCTTGCCCTTGAGCATGTCCGACAGCGACTTCAGCGGCCGGTTGCCCGGCCCGGTAACCGGACGCCCGCGCCGGCCGTTGTCAAACAGCGCGTCGACGGCCTCCTGCAGCATCCGCTTCTCGTTGTTGACGATGATCTCGGGTGCCCCGAGGTCGAGCAGTCGCTTTAACCGGTTGTTGCGGTTGATGACCCGGCGGTAGAGGTCGTTGAGGTCGCTGGTCGCGAACCGGCCGCCGTCGAGCTGCACCATCGGCCGCAGGTCCGGCGGGATCACCGGTACGCAGTCGAGCACCATGCCCATCGGCGAGTTGCGGGTGTTGAGGAAGGCGCTGACGACCTTGAGACGCTTGAGCGCGCGTGCCTTCTTCTGCCCCTTGCCGGTGCGGATGGTCTCGCGCAACGACTCTGCTTCAGCCTCGAGGTCGAAGGACTCGAGCCGCTCCTGCAGCGCCTGTGCGCCCATGCCGCCCTTGAAGTACTGCCCGAACCGGTCGCGCATCTCGCGGTAGAGCAGCTCGTCGCCTTCCAGGTCCTGCACCTTGAGGTTGCGGAAGCGGTCGAAGACGGCGTCCAACCGGGCCAGCTCGGCGTCGGCGCGCTTGCGCAGTGACGCCATCTCGCGTTCGGCCGCCTCCCGGACCTTGCGGCGCTGGTCGCTCTTCGCGCCCTCGGCCTCGAGCTCGGCGAGGTCCGCTTCCAGCTTCTTCGCCCGCGCATCCAGGTCGGCATCGCGCTTCTTCTCGACCGCACTCTTGTCGACGGAGATCTGGTTCTCCAGCGACGGCAGGTCGCGGTCGCGCGCCTTCTCGTCGACCTCGGTGATCATGTACGCGGCGAAGTAGATGATCTTCTCGAGATCCTTCGGCGCCAAATCCAGCAAGTAGCCGAGCCGGCTCGGGACACCCTTGAAGTACCAGATGTGCGTGACCGGCGCAGCCAGCTCGATGTGGCCCATTCGCTCCCGGCGTACCTTCGCCCGGGTCACCTCGACACCGCAGCGCTCGCAGATGATGCCCTTGAACCGGACCCGCTTGTACTTGCCGCAGTAGCACTCCCAGTCGCGGGTCGGCCCGAAGATCTTCTCGCAGAACAGCCCGTCCTTTTCCGGACGCAGCGTGCGGTAGTTGATGGTCTCCGGCTTCTTCACCTCGCCGTGCGACCACTGCCGAATGTCGTCAGCCGTCGCCAGGCCGATCCGCAACTCGTCAAAGAAATTGACGTCTAGCACCAGGCGCCTTCTTTCGCGTCACCAAAGTTGATCATGACGTTTGCCGGGTGTGGAGCCGGACAAACGACCATCTGTCTCACACGCGCATCCGGAAACGCCATGATCATCTCCGAGAGCGGGTGCGGTTGATCACTAGACCTCTTCCACTGAGCTCGGCTCGCGCCGGCTCAGGTCGATGCCGAGTTCTTCCGCAGCGCGGAAGACGTCTTCATCGGTCTCCCGCATCTCGATTTGCATGCCGTCGCTGGAGAGCACCTCGACGTTCAGGCACAAGGACTGCATCTCCTTGATCAGCACCTTGAACGACTCGGGGATCCCCGGTTCTGGGATGTTCTCGCCCTTGACGATCGCTTCGTACACCTTGACCCGGCCGAGCACGTCGTCGGACTTGATCGTCAGCAGTTCCTGCAGGGCGTACGCCGCGCCGTAAGCCTCGAGCGCCCAGACCTCCATCTCACCGAACCGCTGGCCACCGAACTGCGCCTTCCCGCCGAGTGGCTGCTGCGTGATCATCGAGTACGGGCCGGTCGAGCGGGCGTGGATCTTGTCGTCGACCAGATGCAGCAACTTCATGATGTAGATCCAGCCCACGGACACCGGCTCCGGGAACGGTTGACCGCTGCGCCCGTCGTACAGCTTCGTCTTGCCGCTGCCGTCGACGAGCTGTACGCCGTCCCGGGTCGGGAAGGTCGCCGCCAACAGGCCAGTGATCTCTTCCTCGCGCGCGCCGTCGAACACCGGCGTGGCGATCTTCGCACCCGCGTCGCCCTTGAGCGCCTGCTTGGGCAGCCGGTCCATCCATTCGGGATGGGTCGACACGTCCCAGCCGGTCTTGGCGACCCAG
>JBHEMB010000449.1:0-2824 GCA_046262855.1 Mycobacteriales bacterium
GCTGAAGTGAGCACCGGTTACGCCGCCGAGGCCCCCGTCCCCGAGGCAGCGGTGTGGCTGTGGGGGCTGATCACGTGACGCCCGCAGACCCGTCCCCCACCGCCGTCCCGGACGGCAATCCGCCAGCCGCGGTGTGCACCTGCACCGGCGGGCCGGACTACGAGGGCCCTTGCGTCTGGTGTGATGTGCACGGCCAGCCTTCGGTTGCCTGGGAGCAGGGCGTTGCCGAGGGCCAGCGACGCGCGGCGGACATCGCCGAGCTCCTCCGCCCGGTCGCGCCCACGACTACCGAGGAGGCCCGGTGAGCGCCGAGCACGACGAGCGCGCCTACGACATCGTCCTGGACCTCGCCGACTACGACCACGAGGCGGCCCTAGAACTGCTGGCCCTGATCCGCGACCACGTGTGCGAGGCCGCGCTGCTCACCCGCTGGGACGAGGAGCACGAGACCAACGGCGCCGGCCGCATCGAGGCGCGCATCTACCAGGACGAGGAAGGCAGCTGGATAGCCGATCCCAAGACCGGTTTCTCCATTCGGCGGCGCTTCGCCACCCAGGCGGAGGCGCGGGCGTGGATCCGGTCCGGCGGGCACTACGTCTATCCCGGCGACCCTGCGGCAGGATGCCCGGCGTGACCGCCGCGTACCGCTGCCAGATCTGCGGCGCCCACCCGCGGTGGTCCCTGACCCGGGTCGGGGACGCCGTCCGCTCGTGGGCGTGCGCCGAGCACCTGTCGGCGGTGTGCGAGCAGCTGCAGCGCGGCGTCGCGAGGGTGACCGAGCTGGTCGTGCGGCACGCGCACCCGGCGCATCCCGATGAGGCCCGCTGATGGGCACGAACGTCTACCTGCACCACGACGTGTGCACGTGCTGCGGCCGCCCCGGCGCGGTGGTGCACATCGGGAAGTCCTCGGCCGGCTGGGTGTGGCTGTGGCGCGGCTACCGCGGCTTCGAGGCCGAAGACCTGCCGTTCGGCCGCGAGATCACCTCTGGCGACGACTGGTGGGAGGTGCTCGCGGGGAGCCTGGGCGGCGAGCGGCTCGGCCGGATCGTCGACGAGTACGGCACCACGTACACCCTCGACGCGCTGCGATACTGGGTGGCGAGGAAGCGTAGAGCAGGGCGGCGCGGGAAGCGGTACGTCCCGTTCGCTGGCGGGGTGCTGATGGACACCGAGACGTACCCCGACGGGCCAGACGACATCAGCTTCCGGGAGTTCGCGTGACCGCGCACACCGTGGAGTGGCGATGACCGACGAGATGGTGACCTGGTTGCGCGCCCGGCTCGACGACGAGGCGTGCGTCGCGCGGGCGGCGACGCCTGGACCGTGGGCGGTCGACAGCCTCATCCACGCCGAGACGATCACGAACGCGGACGGAGTCACGGTCGTCGGGGGCGGCCGCTGGGGCGACGAAGCGTCCGTGTTCGAGACCACCGAGGACGCCGTCCACATCGCCCGGCAGGACCCGGCCGCCACCCTGACCCGGGTAAGGGCCCACCAGCAGATCCTCGACGAGTGCGTCGACGAGCTGGAGAACTCGTCCTTCGTCGCCCCTGGTAAAGAGCTGGCGGAGAAGACGCTGCGCCTGCTCGCATCGGCCTACCGCGGCCAGCCCGGGTGGCGGGAGGAATGGACGCTATGACCGACCAGGGCCTGCTCGCCGCGTTCGCGGCCGCCGACGGGCTGCTGCTCATCCTGGCCGCCCTGACGGCGGTCAGCTGGCTGTGGAGCCGGCGTCCTCCGCGGCGCCGTCAGCGGCGCCCCTGAGCTGCTCCTGCTTCCGGAGGTAGGCCAGGGCCACGGCGGCCATGTCGGCGAGCGGGCAGGGCCAGCCGTCGAACCGCCGGCCGAACCCCGCGCGCACGCAGCCGCGGCAGCGGCCGTGCCCGTCGTGCACGTGCTCCGCCGCGAGGGCCACGGCCTCCAGCGGGGTCTTGGTCAGCGCGAGGGCGGCGTCACTCCATGGGTAGTCGTCACCATCACCGTAGTGCCGCATAGTTCCCCCCTGACGGACGCTGATCTGCGCGCCGCATGTCCCGAGAATGGGACACTAGAGCAAGTGTCCCGCTAGTGGGACACCGGATCAAAGGGGCAAGGAGGTGAAGTGTCGTGACGGTGGAGGAGGCGCTGGCCGCGCTGCTGGGTGACCGGCAAACCGGGGACCTGGTCGCCGATCTCGTCGAGGGGGCGCAGGAGGCGATGCGGCGGCGCCAGCGCAACACGCTGCACGGCGGGGCCGTCATCGAGGCCCTGCGGGAGCAGGCCGGGTTGAGCTGGCGAGAGATCGAGCAGCGGACGGGGATCCCCCGCACGACGGCGCAGCGGTGGGCCGAGACGCCGCCGGCGGCGGACTAAGGCGAGCCTGTCCTGGTCAGATGGCTGCGATCAGCTGGACGACGGCGAGGATCGCGAGGCCGAGCCAGCCGGGGGCAACGCGGCCGATCGCCGCGCTGAACGCGGCCAGGAGGAAGCAGACGAGGGCGGCTACCAGCAGGAGCACGATGAGCATCGGTTCACCTCCAGTTGCCTAGACTAGTAGAGGTGGCCTGGCTTCGCCGTGCGACGCCCGTCAGTCATTGATGTCTGGCAGCGCGTCCAGGAACTCGCCGACATCCTCAACGACTGTCACTTCGGGTGGGTCGTCACTGATCATCACGACGCCTTCAATGACGCGCTGCCACACAACCTGGCCGCTCACGATGAACAGCTGCAGACGGTCTTGGTGTAATCCCCCCGGGTCGGTGCCGGCGGGTCATCCACGACGGAACCACCCGCTCCCGGTCCGCCGCGCGCTCCACTCGCGGACCTCCTCCAGCGGGTAGAGC
>JBHEMB010000450.1:0-3685 GCA_046262855.1 Mycobacteriales bacterium
CACCCGGATCGGGGTTGACGTCCGGGTGCAGCTCGCGGGCGAGCTTGCGGTAGGCCTTCTTGATCTCGTCGTCGGTGGCGCCTGGTGCGACCCCGAGCGTGCCGTAGTAGTCGGCCATCAGGCCCCGGCCAGCAGCTCGCCGACGTAACGGGCCACGGCCCGCACGCTGCTCATGTTGCCGCTGTAGTCCATGCGCGTCGGACCGACGACACCGAGACCTCCTGGCCCGTAGTTCATGGTGACCACGGACGTGGACCGCAGTCCCTCCACGCTGTTCTCCTCGCCGATCTTGACGTGCACGGTGGTGGGGTCATTGACCTCACCGATGAGCCGCAGCAGGACGACCTGCTCCTCGAGCGCTTCCAGGACGGGACGCAGGGTCATCGGGAAGTCGAAGGCATGCCGGGTGAGGTTCGCGGTGCCTCCGATCGCGATGCGCTCCTCGGGACGCTCGACCAGGGTGCTCAGCACGACGGACAGCACGCTCGTGAGCACCGGCCGCAGCGAAGGCGGCGCGGCGTCCGGCAAGTCGCTCAGGGCGCGCGGCGCGTCGACGAGCTTCGCCCCGTGCAGCCGGGGGCCGAAGACGTTGCGCAGTGCGATGACGTCGTCATCGGACACGACGCCCGGCAGCTCGAGCACGCGCTGCTCGACGCGGCCGCTGTCGGTGATCAGGACGAGCATGAGGCGGTTCGGTGAGAGGTGCACGATCTCCAGGTGGCGCACCTCGGCCCGGCTCAGCGAGGGGTACTGCACGACCGCCACCTGCTGCGTCAGCTGGCTGAGCAGCCGGACGCTGCGGGAGACGACGTCGTCCAGGTCGACCGCACCCTCGAGGAAGCTCTGGATGGCGCGCTTCTCCGCCGGTGACAGCGGCTTGACCTGGCTGAGTCGATCGACGAACAGCCGGTAGCCGCGATCGGTGGGGATCCGGCCGGCACTGGTGTGCGGATGCGTGATGAAGCCCTCGTCCTGGAGCGCCGCCATGTCGTTCCGCACGGTCTCCGGGCTCACGCCCAGGCCGTGCCGCTCGGCAAGCGTCTTCGAACCCACCGGTTCGTTCGTCTGGACGAAGTCCTCGACGATGGCGCGCAGCACCTCGAGCTTGCGGTCGTCCAGCACTCCTGCACACCTCCTGGCACTCGACAGTCCGGAGTGCCAAGTGTATGCCGCGAGCGCCGCGCTGGTACGATGGCGCGGTGAAGCCCCGCGAGGTCGCGCACCGCACGCACCCTCGTACGTCGGGACCGGCCGCCCAGCTCGGGGTGCTGCTGCTGGGCGGCCTGCTGGGCTCGCCCTCGGCGGGGCGCTCCGGTGGGCCGATGACCGCCCCTGACCGACGTGCTGCCACTTGTTCGCGGCATCAACCCTCTGAGGGTTGCCCGCCACGCTCAGCGAGGCCTCTTCACGGTGCCTCCCGCGCGAACATGTGGAGGCACCCCGCCCAGAGGGACGGCGCGTCAGTCGACGAGGTCGCGGACGACGGCGTCGGCCAGCAGCCGACCGCGCAGCGTCAGCACGAACCGCCCGGACGCCTCCTCCAAGAGGCCGTCGGCGACCTGACGGTGCGCGGCGGCGAGCCCGTGCGGATGCAGCACCGACGCGGGCAGCCCCTCACGCAGCCGTAGCTCCAGCAGCACCCGCTCCACGCGCCGGTCCTCCTCGCTGAGGACTTCGCGGGCATGAGCGGGGCTGACGCCCGCTGCGAGTCGCTGGGCGTAGGCCGTCGGGTGCTTCACGTTCCACCAGCGCACGCCGCCGACGTGGCTGTGGGCACCCGGGCCCGCGCCCCACCAGTCGTGCCCTCGCCAGTAGGCCAGGTTGTGTCGGCACGGCGTGCCCCAGTTGGAGACCTCGTACCAACCGAGCGGCGCGAGGGCCTCCTCCGCCATCAGGTAGCGGTCCGCGAGCACGTCGTCGTCCGGCATCGGGACCTCGCCCCGCGCCACCTGCCGACCGAGCCGGGTGCCCTCCTCGACGATGAGCGCATAGGCACTGACGTGCGTAGGCCCAGCGGCAAGGGCGGCGTCAAAGGACGTCTTCCAGTCGACATCGGTCTCGCCCGGGGCTCCGTAGATGAGGTCCAGCGACACCTGCTCGAAGCCGACCCGGAACGCCTCGGCAACGGCAGCCGCAGGGCGGCCCGGCGTGTGCGTCCGGTCGAGGGAGGCGAGCACGTGCGGCACCGCCGACTGCATCCCGAAGCTGATCCGCGTGAAGCCTGCCTTGCGCAGTTCCGCCAGCGACCGCTCGTCGACGGAATCTGGGTTGGCCTCGGTCGTCACCTCCGCTCCGGGTGCCAGCTCGATGGCCGCGAGGATGCGTGCCAGGTCCTGCGGCGGCAGCAGCGTCGGCGTGCCGCCGCCGAAGAAGACCGTGTCGGCAGGCGGCGGGACGACCACGCGCCGCATCAGCTCCAGCTCGGCCAGGACCACGTCGGCGTACGTCGACTGCTGACCGTCCAGGTCGGTGTAGGTGTTGAAGTCGCAGTACCCGCAGCGGGTGGTGCAGAACGGCACGTGGACGTAGACGCTGAACGGGCTCGAGGCCGGAGCGGGGAGTGCGCCGTCAGGTGGTGGGATCTCACCGTCGGGGAGAGCACTGGGCACAGGCTCCAGGCTAGTGGCGGTGCTCCTCGGTGAGCGGCCGCGGCAAGTAGACGGCCCCGACGCCGCGCGTCCCGGCGACGTCGGAGGGGTTGGAGATCGCGCACCGCCGCAACGACAGGCAGCCGCAGCCGATGCAGGAGTCGAGCCCCTCCCGGAGGGCGCGCAACGCTCGGATCTGCTCGTCCAACCGCGTGCTCCAGGCCTTGCTGAGGCGGGCCCAGTCGGCCTTCGTCGGCGTCCTGCCACCCGGCAGCGTGTCGAGCGCTTCCCGGACCTCCTCCAACGACAGCCCGATGTTGCGAGCCGCCCGGATGAACGCGAGCCGGCGCAGCACGGACCGTTCGTACCTCCGCTGCCCGCCGGAGGAACGCGTCGCCGCGATCAGGCCTTCGCGTTCGTAGAAGCGCAACGCCGACGCGGCGAACCCACTGCGGCCCGCGACGTCACCGACTGTGAGCAGGTCATCCGGTCCCATTCGACTCCTTGACATGAAGTTGACTTCAAGTTCCACGATAACCGCATGACAACCAAGACCGCACTCATCACCGGCGCCTCGCGCGGCCTCGGCCTCGCACTCGCCCGGGCTCTGGTCAGCGAGGGCTGGCAGCTCGTGCTGGATGCCCGCGACGGCGAGGCGCTCAAAGCAGCCCCGCCCACCGCGATCCTCGTGCCAGGCGACGTCACCGACCCCGAGCACCGCGAGGCTCTGCGTCGCGCCGTACCCGGCGAGCTCGATCTACTCGTCAACAACGCCAGCCACCTCGGGCCCTCACCACAACCGCGACTGGAGGACTACCCGCTCGACGAGCTGCGCCGCGTGTACGAGGTGGACGTGATCGCGCCGCTCGCCCTGATCCAGCTGTTCCGGCCTGCCACCGTCGTCAACGTGAGCTCCGATGCCGCCGTCGAGGCCTACGAGGGTTGGGGCGGCTACGGCTCCGCCAAGGCCGCCCTGGATCACCTCAGCGCCGTCCTCGCGCAGGAGAACCCGCACGTCCGGGTGCTGACGTTCGACCCGGGCGACATGCGCACCGACATGCACCAGGCCGCGTTCCCCGGCGAGGACATCTCTGATC
>JBHEMB010000451.1:0-3487 GCA_046262855.1 Mycobacteriales bacterium
AACCACCGACACTCCGGGGGACGCGCGCACAGCCTGTGGACAGCCCTCCCTCCTTCCGTGAAGGGGGTCACGCGGGGTCGACGTTCCAGCACCGGGAGCCGCCTCGCTACCTTCGCTGGCATGCGTGCGATCCAGGTGACCTCTCTCGACGGCCCGAAGGCCGTGCAGCTCGTCGACCTCCCCGAGCCCGACCCGGGCGACGGTGTCCTCGTCGACGTGCACGTCGCGGGCGTGAACTTCCCGGACGTGCTGATGAGCCGCGGCGAGTACCAGATGAAGCCGGAGCTGCCCTTCATCCCCGGCAGCGAGGTGGCGGGCACCCGCGTCGACACCGGCGAGCGGGTCGCGGGCTTCAGCGTGCTCGGCGGGTACTCCGAGCGGGCCGTCTGCGACCCGGCGACGCTGTTCGCGCTGCCGGACAACGTGTCCTTCGAGGCCGGCGCAGCGCTGCTGATGAACTACCTGACCGTCGACTTCGCCCTGGCCCGGCGTGCTGACCTGCAGCCCGGTCAGACCGTCCTGGTGCAGGGCGCGGCCGGAGGCATCGGCGTCGCCACCAGCCAGCTGGCCAAGGTCATGGGCGCGCGGGTCATCGCCTGCGTCTCCACCGACGAGAAGGGCGACCTCGCGCGCAAGGCCGGTGCCGACGAGGTCGTCCTGGTCGACGGGTTCCTCGCCGCGGTCAAGGAGCTGGGCGGCGCCGACATCGTGATGGACCCGGTCGGTGGCGACCGTGTCACGGACTCGCTGCGCTGCCTGAAGGCGGAGGGCAAGCTGCTCGTGGTCGGCTTCACCGGTGGGTCCATCCCCGAGGTGAAGGTCAACCGGCTGCTGCTCAACAACATCAGCGTCGTCGGTGTCGGCTGGGGTGCCTGGTGGATGACCCGGCCCGGGTACCTGCAGGAGCAGTGGGCCCGGCTGCTGCCACATCTGGAGTCGGGCGCGCTGCAGCCGCTGGTGGGCAACACCTACCCGCTGGAGCAGGGGGCCGACGCCTTGCTCGAGCTGGACGAGCGCCGCGCCCTGGCAAAGGTGCTGCTCAGTACTCGCTGATCACCCGAAGGACTCGCTGATCACCCGAAGGACTCGCTGATCACCCGAAGGCCTGCTCGAACATCGCCTTGAGCTCTGCGTTCTCCTCGCCGCTGCCCGAGCACGGCCCGACCTCGGTCTCGGTGGCCGCGACCAGGTAGGTCTTGCCGGCCTCGAACGTCGTGCTGTCCTCCACCATGTTCGCGTCCTGGTTCGAGACCGTGACGACCTGCTCGGTGCCGCCCTTGTACCAGTGCGTGACGTCGAACGACACGGTCCCGCCCTCGACCGACGTGACCTTGCCCTCGAAGGCGTGCGCCGCCAGCCGCAGCGTCTCCGGAGACGTCTGGATGCACAGCCCCATGATGTTGGGAGGGGGCGCCGTCAGCGCCAAGACGGTCTTCTTGGCCGCCGTCGCAGGGGGCTTGTCCTTCCCGTCATCGCCGGATAGGGCGAACGCCGCGCCTCCCGCCGCGACGACAACAGCGGCAGCCGCGCCGGCGAGCAGAAGTGGGGTACGTCGCGAAGGGCTCGGGCTCGTCATGGCGCGCTCCTTGTGGTCGTCGGTCAGCGGGGCGACAGGACGACCGGCCATCGGGTCGATGTCCGCCAGCCGGGCACGCAGCGCGTCATCGCCGTTGTGGTCGATCACGAGTGCGTCCCCTCTCGGTGTCCGTCGACCTGCTGATGTCCGGGAGCGGGACCTTCCTTTCCGACCAGCACCGTGCGGAGCTTGGTGGTGGCGCGGTGCAGCCGGATGCTGGCCGCGTTGGGCGTGATCCCGAGGACCACCGCGATCTCGCGCGGGGCGAGCTGCTCCCAGGCCCAGAGCCGGAGCACCTCCTGGTCCGCGACGGGCAGTGCTGCCAGCGCTTCCGCCAGTGCCGGGTCCTCAGGCGGGGCAGGTGCAGCCGGTTCCAGCGCCAGCCTGCGTAGCAGCCGGAAGCGGCGGCGCTCGGCCCGGGACGCGTTGGCGAGGCAGCCCCGCGCCACGCCGTACGCCCATGGCAACCGGTCCGCAGGGACGTCGTCGAGCCGGCGCCACAGGACCACCAGGGTGTCGGCCAGGACGTCCTCGGCCTCCGGGGTACGACGACCCAGGTACCGCTGCAGGGGTACGTGCACCTCGGTCAGCAGGTCGTCGAAGCGCTGCTCGCGCGTCAGCTCCACGCTCCCCCTCTGTCCGGCAGCGCGCTCATCCTTTCAGCGGTGCGCCAGCCAGCTTGGCGCTCAGGCCGGCGGCTGTAGGCCACTCACCAGCTCGCCAGGATCCGTGTCGAGCGCGGCGGCCAGCTTGAGCAGGTTGTTGAGGGAGAGGTTGCGTTGCCCGCGCTCGACCTGGCCGACGAACGTCCAGTGCAGCCCGGAGGCCGAGCCCAGCGCCTCTTGGCTGAGGCCGCGGTCGTGGCGCCGGGCGCGGACCCTGGCGCCGAAGACGGCGAGAGCGTTGGGGGCGGGTGATCGAGTAACCATGTCGGCTCCAGCCCACCCGAGGCAAGCATTGGAGTCCAGAGCATTCGCGCCTCATGAGTCTGCGCCTCATGACAAGGCGTCCTGGGTTCCGGCTCCTGGCCCCACACCGCGCATGATGACGATACGTCCCAACTGTCGGTATCCTGGTCCCCGCCATTCGGCACTCAGCCCAGTCTCCACTCAGCCCAGTCTCCACTCGTCCCAGTCTCGTTGTGTGGAACCTTCGCGACCTCGCGCTCAGGCCCGGGCAGCCGCGACGCTGTGGATATTGGCGACGCTGTGGAGGAGGGGCCGGCGCAGCAGGGAGCGTCGTCGGACGTAGCTCGGATCGTAGGGCCATGCATCGAGATGACGAGGTGGAGTCGGCCGTGGTGATCGAGGAGTGGTTGCTGCACGTGCGCGGGCCCGGAGACCTGGAAGACGCGCGCGTCGCCGAAGCTCACGACCTCGTCCGCGCGGCCCTGCTGACGACGGTGGCGGCGCTGCAGCCGCAGCTCGACGCACTGGGTGTCCACCTTCAGCTCATGACACCGGACAGCTCGGGGCCGGCGTCTGCGCGCCCGCGCTGAGGGAAGGACGCCCCCACGCGTTCCGCGACGTATCGCATCCCTCGCGGTCAGGAAGCCGGCTGCGAGGTTGCCCCCGATCACGACAACGGCCCGGCACCCGCGAGGGGTACCGGGCCGTCGTAGGAGCCAGTTACGCGGGAACGACCGCCACGCTCAGGTTGGCATCCACGTCGCCGTGGATCTTCACCGAGACGCTGTGGTTGCCGGTGCTCTTGATCGCGTTCTTGATGACGATCGAGCGCTTGTCGAGCTTCGGGCCGCCCGCCTTGACGATGGCAGCAGCCACGTCGGCGGCGGTGACCGAGCCGAACAGCTTGCCCTCGGAGCCGGCGCGCGCCGGCAGGGTGACCGCGAGGCCCTGCAGGGACTGCTTGATCTCGTTGGCGTGCTGCAGGTCGCGCACCGTGCGGGCC
>JBHEMB010000452.1:0-7729 GCA_046262855.1 Mycobacteriales bacterium
GCATCGCGAGCCGGCCGGCGCGGACCACCACGTCGTGCAAGTCCTCCGCCCGCTCGACTCGGACCTGCGCCTTGGTGACGGGACGGAAGAAGGACGCCTGGTCGGTGGTCTCGTGCAGCACGCCGCGGAAGACACCCGGTCGGCGGGTGGTCGTCGGGATGTCCGTGGCGATGACGAGCAGCGGGCTGTGAGACGCCCAGGCCTCTCCGACTGACGTGACGACGTTGGCAGCCCCCGGGCCTGTCGTCGTGAGGGCGACGCCGAGCCTTCCCATGGCGCGCGCGTAGCCGTCGGCGGCATAACCGGCTGTCTGCTCGTGCCGGACGCCGACGAGCCGCACGCCGCTGTCGGGGAACCCCTTCCACGCCGCCAGGTTGTGCACCCCTGGCAGCCCGAAGGCCACCTCGACGCCGAGTTCCTTGAGCCCGGCGACCAAGACCTCACCCCCGGTCGGCACCGGCGACCTCCTCGACCTGCTCGGCTGTCAGCCCCAGCGCAGCCAGCACCTCCAGGGTGTGCTGTCCGAGGGTGGGCGGTGCCTCATGCGGTCTCGGCCGACGGCCGTCCAGACGCAGTGGCGAGCCGACGACGGTGACCTCCCCCGCGGGATGCGGGAGGGTGGCCAGCTGCCCCGTCGCCACCAGTTGCGGGTCACTCGGCAGCTGTCCCAGGTCCTGGACGGGCGCGCACGGGATCCCTTGGCGCGCAAGGATCTCCGTCCACTCGCGGGCTGTCCTCCCGGCCAGCGCGGACTCGAGGGCGAGGATGACGGCAGCCCGGTCGGTGACCCGCCCGGCGTTGGTGCGCCAGCTCTCGAGGGGTACGACGGACAGCGCCGCGCACAGGTCGGTGAACTGGCTGTCGTTGCCCGCGCCCACGACCAGCGCCGTGTCGCTGCACTGGAGCGGGCCGTAGGGAACGATGTTGGGGTGGGCATTGCCCGCGGGCCGCGGGACGACGCCACCGATCAGGGCGTTGCTCGCCTGGTTCACGAGCACCGAGACCGCGGCCTCCAGCAGTCCGACCTCGACCTTCAGCGGCGTGCGAGAGACGAGGCCGGCGAGGGCGCCGATAGCGGCGTACAGGCCCGTGACCACGTCCGCCACCGCCACGCCGACCTTGGTGGGCTGGTCCGTGCCGGTCACGGACATCAGGCCGGACCTGGCCTGCGCCATCACGTCGTACCCGGGCTTGTCGCCGTCCGGGCCGTCCTCGCCGGCTCCTCGGACACTGACCCAGACGGCGGATCCGTTGGCGCGCAGGGCATCCAGGCCCAGCGACGTCAGGTGTCGGGGCAGGAAGTTCTCGACGACGACGTCGGCGGCCTCGGCCAGCCGCGCCACGACGGCGCGTCCCGGCTCGGTCGTGAGGTCCAGCGCGAGCGACCGCCTGTCCCGGTTGACGCTGAAGAAGTACGCGGCGTCGGCGCCGTGGAAGGGCGGGCCCCAATGCCGGGTGTCGTCGCCGATGTCAGGCCGCTCGACCTTGAGCACGTCGGCACCGAGGTCGGCTAGCACCATGCAGCAGTAGGGTCCCGCCAGCACTCTCGACAGGTCGAGGACCTTGACGGCGGACAGCGGCCCCTCCTGCGCCGGCCGAAGCGGCCAGCCCGGCCCTGCGGCGAGCGACGCGGTCAGGCTGGTCACGCACCCAACCTAGTCTGGAGGGGTGGCCATCAACCCTGCGGCGTTGTCCCGCGCCGCTGTTCAGTTCCTCACCGAGCGACACCTCGCCACCTTGACGACGGTACGGCCGGACGGGTCCCCGCACGTCGTCGCGGTCGGCTTCACCTGGGACGACGAGGCCGGCCTCGCGCGGGTCATCACCGACGGCGGCTCGCGCAAGGCAGCTCACGTGCGGGCGGGGTCCCGGGCGGTGGTGGCCCAGGTCGACGGGCCCCGCTGGATGTCGCTCGAAGGGCCGGCAACCGTCTCGGACGACCCTGTTCGCGTCGCAGATGCCGTTCGCCGGTACAGCGGCCGCTACCGGGTTCCGCGCGAGAACCCGACGCGGGTCGTCATCGAGATCGCCGTCGACCGGGCACTCGGCTCCTCCACGGTTCGCTGACGCCAGCCTCCCGCCGAGCGGCTGCCTAGGCCTCGGAAACGTGGTGCCGCCCCTCCCAGGGGGTGCTGAGGACGACCGTCGTCCGGGTGCTGACACCGGCCGCTGCCCGGATCTCCTGCAACAGCGTCTCCAGCTCAGCCGGCCCCGGCACCCGGACCTTGAGGATGTAGCTCTCGTCGCCGGCGACGCTGTGACAGGCCTCGATCTGCAGGATGTGCTGGAGCCGCTCGGGCGAGTCGTCCGGTGCGGCCGGATCGATCGACTTGATGGACACGAACGCCGTCAGTGGGGCGCCCGCCGCGACCGGGTCGACCTGGGCGCCGTAGCCGTGGATCGCGCCGCGCTGCTCCAGCCGGCGCACGCGCTGGTGGACCGCACTCGTCGACAGGCCGGTGTCCTTGGCAAGGTCGGTGTAGGAACGGCGGCCGTCTGCCGCCAGCAGGCGCAGCAGCTGACGGTCCACGGCGTCGAAGTCGCTCATGTCCGGGTCCTCAGGACCTGGTGAGCGAACGACCGATCACGACGCGCTGCACCTGGTTGGTGCCCTCGAAGATCTGCATGACCTTGGCCTCCCGGAAGTAGCGCTCGGCGGCGAAGTCCTCGACGTAGCCGGCACCTCCGAGCACCTGGACGGTATCGGTCGTGACCTTCATGGCCGTGTCGGTGGCGAACAGCTTGGCCATGCTGGCCTGCGGGCCGTACGGCTTGCCCCGGTCCTTGAGCCGGGCGGCGGCCAGGTACAGCGCGCGCGCGGCCTCGATCTGGGTGGCCATGTCAGCCAGCAGGAAGCCGACGCCCTGGAACTCGGCGATGCTCGTGCCGAACTGCTTGCGCTCCTTCGCGTACGCCGTGGCCAGCTCCATGGCTGCCTGAGCTACGCCCACCGCCACGGCGGCAATGCCGAGGCGGCCGCCGTCGAGGGCGCTCATGGCGATCCTGAAGCCGTTGCCTTCGTCGCTGATCAGCCGGTCGGCGGGCACCCGCGCGCCGTCGAGCACGATCGTCGAGGTGTGGCTGGACCGCATCCCCATCTTCTTCTCAGGCGGCTGCGGGAGCAGGCCTGGGGTGCTCTTGTCCGCGAGCAGGCAGGAGATGCCGCCGGGCCCTTCTCCCCCCGTGCGAACCATGAGGTTGTAGAAGTCCGCCTGCCCGCCGTGGGTCACCCACGCCTTGGCCCCGTTGACGACGTAGTCGCTGCCGTCCCTGACGGCCCGGGTGCTGAGAGCCGCCGCGTCGCTGCCGCTGTGCGCCTCGCTGAGGCAGTACGCACCGAGCAGCTCTCCGCCCAGTAGGTCCGGGAGGAACCGCTCCTGCTGCTCCCGCGAACCCCCCTGCGCGACCGGGAAGCACGCCAGCGTGTGGACGCTGACCCCGACGCCCACGCCGGCCCAACCGCGCCCGATCTCCTCGAGGACCTGCAGGTACACCTCGTACGGCTGCCCGCCTCCACCGAGCTCCTCCGGGTAGGCCAGCCCGAGCAGACCGGCCTTCCCGAGTGTCCGGAACAGCTCCCGCGGGAACTCCGCCCGGGCCTCCATCTCGCCGGCCCGCGGGATGACCTCGCCCTCGACCAGATCGCGCGTCAGCTCGAGCAGCGCCTCCGCCTCAGGGGTCGGCAGCTCGCGAGTCAGCACCATGCTGATGACGCTACCGCCGCTGATGACGCTACCGCCGAGCCGACGCCCCACGTCAGCCCGCCGATCCGAGCAGGAGGCCGACTACCCCTTCGCGCTCCTACGCCTTTTGCTCGTCAACCTTGGTGACGTCCTCGAGCTCCCCCCTTCTTCGCGAGCAAACGCTCCCCCGTTCTGCGAGCAAGCGCTCCCCCCTTCTTCGCGAGCAAAAGGCGTAGGGACGGGGGCATAGGTCCTGTCCCTCCTGGTGACCAGCAGTCCGTGCAGACCCGGCCCTCCACAGGGTTGGCAGCTGTGCACAGGTCGCTCGGTCGAGGCCTGCGGTCCGCGGCCCGGCGCGAGGCTGGGGACATGGAGATCGCCCATGTCGTCAGGGCTGCGCGGCGTGCCCGCGACCTCAGCCAGCGGGAGCTCGCCGCCCTCACCGGCGTGTCCCCCGGCACGATCGCGAACCTCGAAGCAGGTAGGACCCAGCCACGCTGGGACACGGCCGCCCGGCTGCTCGCGCCCCTGGGTCTCGAGCCGACACTCGGGCGTCTCGCCGCGCCCGCAGACGACGAGCTCCGGCAGTGGCTGCGGATGTCGAGTACCGAGCGGCTGTACCGATCGCTGGGCGGCAAGCTGAGCGGCTACAGCGACCGTCGGCATCCGGTGTGGCTGGCCCTGGTCGAGGCAGTCGCCGTCGGGACGGTGGTGCTTGCCCGCGACGCGGCGCTGGGCGTCTGGCTGCCGGAGTGGCGACCTGCGCTGCCGCTGGCGCTGCACGTGCTGCCGCCCCGCTACGGAATGCGGGCCTGGCCCCCGTCCAACGACCTGGTGCACGTGCTCCCCGGCCCGTGGTCCGTGCAGGGTCTTGTTGCCGTGGGGGTGAGCCCGTGGCACGACGTCCTCGTGCCGGCGCCCGATGCGCCCGACCTGGCCGGCGATGGGCTCACGGCCGCTCGGTTGCGCACGGTCGCGAAGCTCCTGCACGAGGAGATGCGGCGGGACGCGGCCGGACGCCGGACCTCGGCGCACACCGACAGCGATCCGATCCGCGAATTCGGCTGGCTGGCGACCCGGCACCGCTTCGATGCCTCGAAAGAGCGACCGGACCCCAGGAAGAGGCGGGACTGGAGGCTGGGTGGTGAGGCGAGCTTCCGGGAGTGGCTCGGGTTACGGGGGCACGAGACGCGGGACGCCCCTGACCTCTGAGAGGCTGGCGCCGTGCCCGGTCAGCTGATGCTCCTCGACTCCCCTGCGCTGTGGTACCGAGCGCTCTACGGCGTGCCCGACAGCATCCGCAGCCCGCAGGGCGAACCGGTGAACGCGGTGCGCGGGTTCCTGGACCTCGTGAGCAGGACGCTCAAGGAGCACAAGCCCGCCAGGCTGGTGGCAACCCTCGACCTCGACTGGCGGCCGGCCTTCCGGGTGGCGGCTGTCCCGTCGTACAAGACGCACCGGTTGGCACCGGCGGGGGGCGAGCTGGAGCCACCGGAGCTGGCCCCGCAGGTAGCCGTGATCCTCGAGGTGCTGGCCGCGCTCGGCGTCGCGGTGGTCGGTGCAGTGGGGCATGAGGCAGATGACGTCATCGGGACGCTGGCGAGCCGGGAGACGGGGGCCGTGGACATCGTGACGGGCGACCGCGACCTGCTGCAGCTGGTGAACGACGCGGGGCCGGTGCGGGTGCTGTACGCGGTGGAGAAGATGAAGCCCTACGCGGAGGCTGAGGTGAGCGCGAAGCACGGCATCCCGGGACGGCACTACGCCGACTACGCGGTGCTCAGGGGCGACCCGTCGGACGGGCTGCCGGGGGTCAAGGGCATCGGTGAGAAGACGGCGGCAGCGCTGGTGAGCCGGTTCGGGAGCATCGAAGCGATCCTGGCCGCGCTGGACAACGGCAGCGACGACGGCTTCCCGAGCGGGGCGAGGGCGAAGCTCGAGGCTGCGCGGGACTACCTGGCGGTCGCTCCGGCGGTGAGCCGGGTCGTGTGCGACCTGCCGATCCCCGAGGTCGACGACGCGCTGCCCCGGACGGCTCGGGACCCCGTGGCATTGCTGGCGCTGTCGGACCGCTGGGGACTGGAGAGCCCCCTGGAACGGTTCCTTCAGGCCCTGGAGACCGCGCACGCGCGGTAGCATTTGCTACTCATGAGTAACCGCGCATTCTCGGTCCTCAGCCGCTCCGCCGAGCTCGCCTCGGCAGCGACCGAGGAGCTCGACGTGCTCGTGGTCGGGATGGGCGCGACCGGCGCCGGCGTGGCGCTGGACGCGGCCAGCAGGGGACTGCGGGTGGCGGTGCTCGACAAGGGCGACCTGGCGAGCGGGACCAGCAGCAAGAGCAGCAAGCTGGTGCATGGCGGCCTGCGGTATCTTGAGAACTACGAGTTCGGACTGGTCCGCGAGGGCGTCGTGGAGCGCCAGCTGCTCCTGAAGCTCGCACCGCACCTGGTGCGGCCGATGGACTTCCTCTATCCGGTGTGGCCGGACACCGCGAAGCGCAGGCTGCTCGGGTTGGGCCTGACGACGTACGACGTGTTCGCGCTGGCGTCGCTCGCGGGACGCGGTGGCGCGACCCGACGGCACGAGAAGGTCAGCGCGGGCGAGGCGATCGCCCTGGCGCCCGCGCTCGAGGACAGCGGGCTCGCCTACAGCTACTTGTACGGCGACTGCGCGACCGACGACGCCCGCTTGGTGCTTGCGCTCGTGCAGGCCGCGCGGCGCTACGGCGCGCTGACTGTCACGCACGCGGAGGTCGTCGGGCTGACGAACGCCGACGGCAGGGTGTCCGGGGCGACCGTCCTTGACCGCTTCAGCGGCGAGACGGTCACGGTCCGGGCGCGGCACGTGGTGAACGCGACCGGTGTCTGGGTCGACCAGCTGCAGGGCTTCGAGGAGCCCGGCCGGACAGCGGTCGTGCAGCCGAGCAAGGGCGTGCACGTGGTCGTACCCCGAGAGCGGCTGCCGTTGCTGCAGGCATCGGTCCTGCTGCCGTCGAAGCAGGGCGACGGCCGCTCCATGTTCGCCATCCCGTGGGGCCGTCAGACGATCCTCGGCACCACCGACACGCCCTACGACGGGCACCTCGACGGGCTCAGCCTGACCCAGGAGGACCTCGACTACGTGCTGGCCAGCGGGAACGCGGTCTTCAAGCGCGACCTGGTGCAGCAGGACGTCCTCGGCGCGTGGGCCGGCGTGCGTCCGCTGATCAGAGAGAGCACCGAGGCGGGCTCCACCCGGATGAGCGACATCAGCCGCCGGCACAGCCTGGTCGAGGGTCAGGGCGGCCTGCTGACGATCACGGGGGGCAAGCTCACGACCTACCGGCGGATGGCCAAGGACGTGGTCGACCGCATCGTCGACCGGGACGGCACGAAGGCGCGCTGCCGCACTGACGAGATCAGCATCTCCGGCACCCGACCGATGGCCGAGCTGCTGGCTGAGATGCGCGGCCTGGCAAGGGGTCTCGGGCTGCCGGAGGAGGTCGCGGATTCACTCGTGCGGCAGTGCGGCGAGACGGCATCGCACGTCCTGAGCCTCGTGCAGGCCGACCGGTCGCTCGGTGCGCCGCTGTCGCCGCACGCACCGCACATCGCGGCGGAAGTGGTGCACGCAGCCCGCTCCGAGGGCGCGGCGTCGGTCGACGACGTGTTCAGTCGCCGGATGCGGCTGTCACTGCGCGCCAAGGACGCGGCGATGCCGGCCGCTCCCCTGGCCGCTGCGCTGCTGGCCCGTGAGCTGCACCGCGACGACGCCTGGGCGCAGCAGCAGGTCGAGGCCTACGAGGAGGCGGTACGGCTGGAGCGCGGCGTCCTCGGGCTCGAGCTCGCCCGCGCCAGCTGACACCGCTCAGCTGACAGCGCTCAGCCGACCGACGACCAGGCCACGACGCCACGGCGTACGGCGTCGACAGCAGCGCGCGCGGTCGAGCGCACCGGCTCGTCCGCGATCGTGGCGATCTGGCTCATCAGGTCGACGAGCTGCTTGCACGAGCGCACGAAGTCACCGGCGGTGAGATCCGGGTCGTCGCGCATCACGTGCTCCAGGTC